>JBDSOV010000237.1:0-7409 GCA_039914575.1 Sphingomicrobium sp. | reverse complement strand
ATGAAGCGCCCGGCCAATGAGGCGCGGGTGCTCGAGCGCTTGAAGGGCTGGCGCGAAATCTGCCCCGACATCGCCATCCGCTCGACCTTCGTCGTCGGCTTCCCCGGCGAGACCGAGGAGGACTTTTCCTACCTCATGCACTGGCTCGAAGAAGCCCAGCTCGACCGCGTCGGCGCGTTCCGGTTCGAGCCGGTCGAAGGCGCCGCCGCCAACGCGCTCCCCGACCAGGTGCCGGAAGATATCAAGGAAGAACGCTACGCCCGCCTGATGGCCCTCACCGCCCGCATCAGCGCCGAAAAACTCGCCGCCAAGGTCGGCAAAACGCTCGACGTTATTGTGGACATCGTTGACGAAGAAGGCGGCGCCACCGGCCGAAGCAAAGCCGACGCTCCCGAAATCGACGGCAATGTCCACCTCCGCGACGCCGGCCACCTCGCCCCCGGCGACATCGTCCGGGTCACCATCGAAGACAGCGACGAGCACGACCTGTTCGGGGTAGCGACCCGCTAGATACTAATGTCGTTATGGGTCGAAAGCGGACACGGCGCACGATCCTTTCGAGGGAGAGGTGGCTTTCGACGATCTGGACCGATAACAATGGGGCGACATGACTAAAATGGGGGTTCGGTATGATCGGGCAAAGGTTGGCCATTTTGGCAGTCGCGTGGGTGGCGGTCTGCGGGACAGCATCAGCCGCGACCGCTCCGCCGCGAGTAAGCGCGCTCAAGTCTCAGTCTGTGGCGGGGGTCGAGGCACGGGCAAAGCTGGGCCAGGAGATCAACGATTCTGTGTTCAGCTTCAGCGAACTCGCTTTTCAGGAATATGAGACTTCCAAATATCTGACCAACATCCTCGAAAGGGAGGGTTTTAAGATTCAGCGCGGCGTTGCCGGACTTCCGACCGGCTGGGTTGCCCGCTGGACCAACGGCTCCGGCGGCCCGGTAATCGCGCTCGGAAGCGACATCGACGGCATTCCGAAGGCAAACCAGAAGCCAGGTATCCCGTGGCGCGAGCCGCTCGTCGCGGGAGCCCCCGGGCATGGCGAAGGGCATAATTCAGGCCAGGCAGTAAATATCGTCGCAGCTCTGGCGGTGAGGGACCTGATGAAGCGGCACAACATTGCCGGCACGTTGCTGCTTTGGCCAGGAGTCGCCGAAGAACTGGTCGCGGGAAAGGCGTTCATGGTGCGCGAGGGCGTGTTCAAAGGCGTCGACGCGGTGCTCTTCACCCATGTTGGCGATAACCTTGAGACAGCATGGGGCCAGCCGATGGGCACCGGTCTGGTATCGATTGAATATACGTTCCATGGCGAAAGCGCACATGCGGCCGGTTCCCCCTGGCGCGGCCGCTCCGCACTCGACGCTGTCGAGCTAATGAACATGGGATGGAATATGCGGCGCGAGCATCTCCGCCCCGAACAGCGTTCACACTATGTCATCACCGATGGTGGCGACCAGCCGAACGTTGTGCCCTCCGTAGCGTCGGTCTGGTATTTCTTCCGTGAACAGGATTTCAAGCGAATCCAGAAGAGCTTCGACATCGGCAATGCTATTGCGGACGCCGCGGCGAAGATGACGGATACGACGGTCACTCGCCGGATCATTGGCACTGCGGCCCCCAGGCACTTCAACAGACCGATCGCGGAAGCGGCCTATGCGAACATCAAGGCTGTCGGACTGCCGAGTTGGACTCCTGGCGAACAGGCGTTTGCAAAGCTGGTCCAAAAGAACGCCCAAGCGGAGAAGCAGGAAGGACTTGCGGTTAAACTTGAAAAGTTCGAGCCGCCGTTAGAAGAACCCAAGAGCGGCGGATCGGACGACATCGGCGACGTATCATGGACGGTGCCGACGATAACCATCCGCTATCCGTCCAACATTCCGGAGCTGCCAGGGCACAATTGGACCGATGCCATCGCCATGGCGACCCCGATTGCCCACAAAGGCGTGGTGGCCGGCGCAAAGGTTGTAGCGATGACGACACTTGATCTTCTCACCGACGCCAAGCTCCGTCAGAGGGCGAGAGACTACTTCACGGACGTCCAGACCAAGACGCAGAAGTATCTGCCGATGATCGGTCCCGCCGACAAACCGGCGATCGAGATCAACGCCGACATAATGGCACGCTACAAACCCGAGCTCAGCAAACATTACTATGATCCCGCGCGTTACCCGACCTATCTTGACCAGCTTGGCATTCAGTTTCCGGTGCTGGAGAAGCCGGTGGGGTTTAGCGGCGGAAAATAGGAGCTTCACGCACATCCTAATGCCCGCTTTGGGTAGAACGCGGACATTACCTAATCTGGAAACCCAGCGACCATGAGTGCAATCCATAGGTAAGCTAAGAGGCCGACCGCGAATGTCGCGCACCCGAGCAGGATGGTCTTCGAAGTTCGATGCGGAGGCTTCGCTTTAGGGCGACCGCGACGCCACGAGATGAACGTCATGGCAGGGAGTGTGAGGAGGGCCACTTGTGTGAGCAGCATAAGCGCTAGAGGCCGACGTGGCATCAAAGGGTGGTGAAGGATGCGGTCGAAGAGTGCGACGGTATTCGGAACCAACGCATACAGGGCGAGAAGGGCAACGGGAAAGACGAAGATGATGGCAGCCCAAGCTACGATGGCGGACGCCAGCGAGGCAGTCGGTCGTGCGTGAGCACCGAGTTCTTCGACGAGCTTCATCCGGCAAACTCTACATCGTCGAGCAATGTCCGCAATGGGTCGAAAGCGGACATTGCGCTAACAAGCGCAGTTGGCCCCCTACCCCCGCGCCTTCATCAACGCCGCCAGCGCATTCGATCGGTCCCTCAGCGCCGACACCTCCCGCGCATCTAGTTCGGCATCGAAGCACAGACCCAGCACCCCGCCGGTCTGCCATCGCACCACGCCCGCGCAGCCCAATGTGCCGCAGTCGAGGAACACCGCCGCGCCCACCGCAAATTCGGTCCCGCAGGTTAGCTTCGCGCCACCGGCCGACAGGTCGAGGATCTGGACCGACTGGCGCACACCGTCGGCCTGGAGGAACGCCGGCAACGCCACCGAAACGCGCGGCGTGGAGCGGCGGTCCTCGAAAGAATCTTGGTCTTCACGAGCCACGCTATTCATGGTCATAACTGTCTCCGACGACCAAGGCGTAACGGGCAAGTGCTGCCAGAACGTAAACGCCATTTGAAACCGGCCCTACAGAAATCGCTGTCCTACAGCGCCAAACTATGATCCATACAGGTTCATGAGACATATTTCGATTGAACCAGATGCGCCGGTCGACCAAAGTAATACTTTGGGCGAAACCCCCGGAACCCCCGACTCACCCGCCCTCGCCACTGACCTCGAAGACAGCTTCTTCGAGACCCGCCGCTTGCGCAAGGACGGCTGGAATGGCGGGAAGATGGCGACTTTTTGCGGGACCCTGGCCGAGACCGGGATTGTTACCTACGCCTGCCGCGCTTCGGGAATGAGCGCCCAGTCGGCCTATGGACTTCGTCATCGCGATCGGGTCTTCGCCAAGGCGTGGGAAGCGGCACTGTCGATGGCCCGCGAGCGGCTCGCCGACGAATTGTTAGCCCGCTCTCTGAAGGGTGGTGCCGAGCAATTGCTCAAGGACGGCTGTATCGTCGCTGAGCGCCACACCTTCGACAACAAGCTGGCCTTCGCGATGCTCCGCCGGCTCGATCACCGCGCCGAGCTTGGCACCACCTTTCGCATGCCCGCAGCCCGGGAAGTTCCGCTGCCCGCGCCGGCTGTTAAAGGCCAGTGGCAGGATCTGCTCGATGCACTGACGGAAGAACGGAGTGCCGACGCCATGCGCCTGCTCGATCCGCCCAAAGTTGATTCTGAAGTTGATGACCCCCCGGTTGAGGGGGTGGAGAGTAACGAATTGGAGGACGAACCCTTTGTCCCGAAGCGCATCTGGCGCGAGTATCGCACCGACGCGTGGCGCACCGACTTCCCGCCGCCCCCCGATTTCGAAGGGAACGAGAAAGGCGTGTGGGAAGACAATGGTTATTCGCGGAGCCTGACCGCCGCCGAGCTTGCCGCCGTCACCATCGGTGATCCCGACGCGGGGAGTGTCACCCTCGAACAGGATGAAGCCGACCGCGACGCCTTCTTCGCCGCCCTCGCCGCGCCAGTGCCCCCTCCGTCAGCTTGCGCTGACACCTCCCCCAAAACTGGGGGAGGCACCGACCAGTCTAGCCCCTCCCCTTCTCAGGTGGACGGAGGGGGGCCGCACCAGCCAATACCGCCGAAATCGGAACCTCCTCCGACCTCAAACCGTTCCAGGCGCGGGGCCAGTAAACCAGGAGAAAATCCATGAACATCAAATCCTTTGCGGTCGTTGCCATGTCCGCTGCGCTGATCTCGACTGCGGCCACCGCCCAGACCGGCGGGCGCAAGCTCCAGACCAATCTGACCGGTGGCGCGGAAGTCCCCGGCCCGGGCGATCCCGATGGCACTGGCACGGCGGAAATCACCGTCAATCCAGGCCAGACCCAAATCTGCTACAAACTCTCCGTGTCGAACATCGCCCCTGCCACGGCGGCGCATATTCATGAAGCCGCGCCAACCGCGGCCGGACCGGTCGTTGTGACCCTGGGCGCTCCGACCTCCGGCAGCAGCTCGGGCTGCGTCACCGTGACCCGCGCGCTGGCACTTGAGATCCTCAAGCGCCCTGCGGACTATTACGTCAACGTCCACAATGCCGCCTTCCCCGCCGGCGCGGTCCGCGGCCAACTCGCCAAATGACCCCCGCCAAGTGACGAACGATTGTCGCCCGCCCGAAGCCTCGGCTAAAGGCGGGCGATGACCGATTTCTCCACCCTGCTTCAGCCCGACCGCGGCGAGCCCGCGCGCCTGATCCACGTCGTCGACAAGGACAGTTTTTCCGTCTGGGCGAAAAAGCAGTCGACCGCCCGCCAGTCGATGCTCGAGACGATCCGCTTCGACGCCACCAGCGTGTTCCAGTTCGCCATTTTGCAAGGCAAGAAAGACGGCGATTTCGACGTCGTCACTTGCGTCGACAAGGCCGATGCGCTGGCGCCGTGGTGCCTCGCCAAATTGGGCGAATCGCTCCCCGCCGGCAAATATCGCATTGATGGCGACGCGCAGTCGGTCCGGGGGACCGACGAGCACCGCCATGGCGAGCCCGGCCTGGCCGCGCTCGGCTGGATGCTGTCGCAGCATCGCTTCACTCGCTACAAGTCCGGCCCGGTCGAAAAATCCGGCCCCCGCGTCCTGTTGACCGGCGACGCCGTCGCGATCGACGGGCTGGTCCGCACCGCCGAAGCCACTGCCACGGTCCGCGACATGGTTGATACCCCCGCCTCCGACATGGGTCCGGCCGATCTCGAGGCCGCGGTGCGCGATCTTGCCAAGGCGGGCCACGCCAAGGTCGAGGTCACCCACGGCGATGCGCTGGCCGCCAGCTATCCGATGATCGCCGCGGTTGGCGGCGGGGCCGCGCGGGATCGCGCGCCCAGACTGCTGGAACTCGTCTGGGGCAAGGAAGATGCGCCGCGCATCGCGATCGTCGGCAAGGGCGTCTGCTTCGACAGTGGCGGGCTCGACATCAAACCGTCGAGCGGCATGCGGCTGATGAAAAAGGACATGGGCGGCGCGGCGCATGCGATCGCGCTGGCGAAACTGATCATCGGCGCCCGGCTGCCCGTGCGGCTGCACCTGCTCATTCCAGCGGTCGAAAACAGTATCTCCGCCACCGCGTTCCGCCCCGGCGACATCATCGCCAGCCGCAAGGGGCTGTCGGTCGAGGTCGACAATACCGATGCCGAGGGGCGGCTGGTGCTGGGCGATGCGCTGACCCGCGCGGCCGAGGACAAGCCCGAGCTGATCATCGACTTCGCTACCCTCACCGGCGCGGCGCGGGTCGCGCTCGGCCCCGATCTGCCGGCGATGTATGCCAATGAGGAGCAGCTCGCGGCGGATCTCGCCAGCGCCGCAGTCGATGTCCACGATCCGTTGTGGCGGATGCCGTTGTGGGACGATTATGACGACATGCTCAAAAGCGATCTCGCCGATCTCGCCAACAGCAGTGATTCGCCGTTCGCCGGTTCGATCACCGCAGCGTTATTCCTCCGCCGGTTCGTCAATTCGGGCACGCCGTGGGCGCATTTCGACACCTTCGCGTGGTGCCCGTCGGCCAGGCCGGGACGACCCAAGGGCGGGGCCGCAATGGGGCTGCGCGCCGCCTTCGCACTGCTCGAAACCCGCTACCCAACGCGTTAATCGGGGGGGATTTCAAGGCAATTGGCGCACGGCAGACGCAACAAAAGCGTTCCTCTCCCGTTATGGATACTCACGCGGCGAAGAGGAATTTTTCATGACCGACGGGCCGCTGTCCGGCTGGATGCGAACCTTGATCGAGTATGTGCGGTCGGGGGAACCCGATCTCACCAACCGCCAGATGGCGCTGTTGATGCTGATCTATCTCACGCCGGGACCGCATACGGTGCGCGGTATCGCCGCGACGCTCGGTGTCTCGAAGCCGGTCGTCACTCGCGCCTTGAACACCCTTGGCAGCCTCGGCTATCTGCGGCGCGAACGTGACCAGGACGACCGACGCAATATCTTCGTCGTCCGCACCAAGGATGGGACCCAGTTTCTTGAAAACTTCAAGCGCTACCTCCGGGCAAGCGACGGTCCCTCCACTCGGACAGCGATCGGCGGCGGCAATGGCAGCCGGTCGGAACGCGAGCCCGCGTTCGCCAATCGCTAAGGGCGGCTTTTCGCTCGCCGGCACGTCGGAGCGTCCCGACCCCGCGACCCACGCTTACCGCCAGGATCTGGCCGACGTCGCCCTCGCCGGTCGGGTGGTCGCGTCGCATTATGCGGAGCCTTTGGTACGCCACATTTCGACCGCCGCCCCGTTCCTGTCCGAGTCCGACGAGACGGCGATTGCGGTGGGCATGCTCAAGGTCGGCGATGAGTTGCGCATTCTCGACATCAGCCGCGGCTGGGCGTGGGGCTATGGTCCCGACGGCCGCGTCGGCTATGTCAAATCGGACGCCCTCGTCCCCTGATTAAAACGCTCGCCTGATCACATCTCGCCGCGCTGGCGGCGGATGGCAAACCATTTGGCGACATTGGCATTATGCTCGGCCAGCGTGTCGGCAAAAACATGACCGCCAGTCCCGTCGGCGACGAAATAGAGCGCCTTGGTCGGTGCTGGATCGAGCACCGCGGCGATGCTCAAGCGGCCTGGATTGGCGATCGGTCCCTCCGGTAGCCCGACTTCCCGGTAGGTATTGTAGCCGGTGATCGCATCGAGCTCCGACCGCCGGATCCGCCGCCCGAGCGGTTTGCCCTTGGTAATCGGGTAAATCACCGTCGGGTCGGCATCCAATTTCATCCCGATCCGCAAGCGGTTGCAATAGACCCCCGCCACCGTCCGCCGCTCGGA
>JBDSOV010000222.1:0-5422 GCA_039914575.1 Sphingomicrobium sp. | reverse complement strand
TGTGACCCACCCGATCCCATCCCGAACTCGGCCGTGAAACCAGACTGCGCCGATGGTACTTCAGCTTAAGCTGCGGAAGAGTAGGTCGCCGCCAGGCTTTGAAGCCAGCGCTCAAACGGAACCCATTTGCAATTCATGAAAAGGCCGCCGTTGGGATTCCCCGGCGGCTGCCTTTTTTGATTACCGGGTCAAGGTCCCGAAGCCGCAAGGCTTCGCAAGGCCGAACGGCCGCCCGGACCGGCGTTAGCCGGGAGGATAGCCAAGCTGGCGGATGCCAGCGCCGGCGCCTGAGGCCCAACAAATGTTGTCGCGGGATGGAGCAGCCCGGTAGCTCGTCAGGCTCATAACCTGAAGGTCGTAGGTTCAAATCCTACTCCCGCAACCAACAAAAAGCCCGCCGTCATGGCGGGCTTTTTTGTTGTCTTCGACACTCGATCCGGGGCCCATCTCGATCGCCAACTCCCCCAACATCCGCCCGCCTTTTCGGCGGGCTTTTTTTGTGCCCGCGCGATCGTCGGCCGCGCCACGCAACCGAACCGCCGCCGAAACGCTTATCCGCCATGAGCACGCCCGATTTTCCCCGCTCCGACACCTGGTGGACCGTCCAGCGCGGCGAAGGACCGATCGTGGCAACTGCGATCCACGACGGCACGCGGCTCCGCTCCGAGGTGGCCGCAGCGATGAAGCTGTCCGACCTCGATCGCCTGCGTGAAGAGGATCCGTTCACCGGTTTGGCGATCGTCGATGTCCCGACCCATGTCATCGCCCATGTCTCGCGCTTCGAATATGACCTCAATCGCGTGGCCGAGGAAGCAATCTACCAGACGCCCGAGCAGGCCTGGGGGCTCGACATCTGGCATGCGCCACTGGCCGAAGACACGGTCCGCCGATCGCGCGACCTGCATGGCGCATATTACCGCATGCTCGGCCAGCTGCTCGACGATGTGGCCGCGCGCCACGACCGCGTCGTGCTGATCGACGTCCACAGCTACAATCATCGGCGCGACGGGCCGGACGGCGCGCCAGCCGATCCGTCAAAGGCCCCGGATATCAACATCGGCACCTTCTCCATGCCGCGCGACCATTGGGCGGACGTGATGGATCCGCTGATCGAGGCGATGGCCGGGTTCGACTTCAACGGTCGCCGGCTCGACGTACGCGAGAATGTCGCCTTCCAGGGCAAAGGCGAACAGACCCGTTTCGTCCATGAACGCTATCCGGAACAGGGCTGCGCGATCGCGCTGGAATTCAAGAAATTCTTCATGGACGAGTGGAGCGGCCAGCCCGACCCGGCCGAACTGGACGCGATGCGCCGCTTCATCGCGTTCACCGCCGCGACCGCACGCGAGCTGATCGAATGAGCAGCGGACCGCGTCTGGAGCTTGCGCCCGAGCCGTTCATTGCCGAGTTCAGCGAAAGCGGATCGCTCCGCCAGCAGGTCGGCGGGCATGGCCGCGCCCATATCGACCGGCCGATCTTCTTCCTCATGCTGCACCGCTCGGAAGACCCCGAGCAGAGCCTGGCGCGGCACGTCGCGACCACCAGTCCGGCCTATCTCATTTGGGGGCCAGAAGATGATCTTGCCGCTGCCGCCGCGCTGGAGGCAATCGTCGCAGCGATGCGCGAGCGACATGAGCAGATCCTTTTGGTCTCGCTTTACGATCAGTCGCCGCCACCGGAATCCCCCGAGGACAGCCCGCGGCTGCCGCCATTCACCGCGCTGATCGGGCCGGGCGACGATGCCGCAGCGGCGCGCGCCGCAGATGCGCTGGGCAAGGCCATGGCCAAGGTCGAAATTGACCTGCGCCCGTGCCAGGTCGAGCATCGCTCGCGGCCCTATTTCGAGCCCTCGGTCGAGGCGCTGATCGATAGTGATCCGGCGATCTCGCATTTCTCCTTCGGGTTGCCGCCGATCCACATCTCGCCCACCGGCACCTTTTACCCGCAGATGTTTCGTGAACTGTCGCTGGCCGCGGGGGATTCACTTCTTCGCGCGGCGTGCAGCTTCGTCGCCGACGGCAGTGGCACCGCCCCGGTTCATTATCGCGCGCTCGGGCGCAGCGCATTTCTGTCGGCCGCGCTCAAGACCGATCGCCAGATCGACCGGATCGCCCGGAGTTTCGACTTCCTGCTGTCGGTCTCGCCGATCAACAGCGACGAGGCGATGCACGAGTTTCTCGGCGCTGACGGCGGCAAGCCCCCGCGCTTCCATTACCGCCCACTCGAGGTCGATCCCGACATCGCCAAGCGCGACCTGTACGCGATCGACCTGGCGGGGCTCGAAGACCCCTTGCTCGAGACGTTGTTCACTCAAAAACGGCGCGAGCTCGATCACCAGCTGACCATGATCGGGGCGCGCAATACGCCCGAATTCCGCGCCGCCTCGATGCTTCAATATGGCGTGGTCGAGCCCGAGCTGCTGGCGGCGGCGCAAGCCTTGCTGGCCGCAAGCGACGGCCGCCGCCGCCCCGTCGGCACGATGATCGGTGCGTCCGAAGTTGCCAAAGGCGCCAAGGCGCTGATCGCCGATTATGCACGCGCAGATGATCGCTTCACGGCCGAGGTCGAGATCCGCGACGACCTTGCCGCCGGCCTGATGGTGTCGGGCGGAACGCTGATGATCTCCAGCCACACGCGCATGGCCCGCCGCCGGCTCGACGCGCTGCTGGCGCATGAAGTCAGCGTCCATTTGCTCACCTGGTTCAATGGTTCGACCCAGGGGTTGGGCATCTTTCGCACCGGACTGGCGCGTTACGAAGGAGTGCAGGAAGGGCTTGGCGTGTTCGCCGAATGGGCGGTCGGCGGGCTGACTTCGACCCGAATTCGATTGCTTGCAGGCCGGGTCGTCGCGGTCGACGCCATGTTGCGTGGGGCCGATTTCTGCGACTGCCATGCCTTGCTCCACGGGGCGCACGGGTTCCGCCCCAAGACCGCGTTCGGGATCGTTGCGCGAGTCTATCGCTCGGGCGGCTTCGCCAAGGACGCCATCTATCTGCGCGGGTTCAAGTCGGTGATCGATGCGGTCGCATCGGGTATCGACCTCGACCCGTTCTGGCTCGGCAAGATCGCCCCCGAGCATCTGCCCGCGGTCGACGAATTGCTTCAGCGCGGGCTGCTCCAGCCGCCGGTGTTCCGGCCCTCGTTCCTCGACCGGCCGGAGGTGCGGCAGCGCATCGCCGGCCTCGCCTCCGACCACAGTTTCACCAATATCCTCGACCAGGAGTAAGCCCCAGTGATCATCGCCTTTTTCGTCAACGACATGGAACGCGAGTTCGCGGGCTATACCACCACCGTGCTGGCCTACGAGGCGCACAGTCGCGGGCATGGCATATGCTACGTCACGCCCGACGATTTTCTGTTGACGGCTGACGACCGGCTGCATGTCCACGGTCGCTTCCTGCCCAAGACGAAATTCAAGAGCCGCGACGATTTCTTCAAGGCGCTGCAGGGGCTCAAGACGACGCAACTCGATATGGCGGAAGTCGACGTGCTGATGTTGCGCAGCGATCCGTCGCTTGATGCCCAAGCGATGCCGTGGGCGGCCGAAGTCGGGATATTGTTCGGGCGCGAGGCGGCGAAGCGCGGGGTGATCGTGGTCAACGATGCCGACAGCCTGTCGAAAGCAATCAACAAGCTCTATTTCCAGAGCTTCCCGGTCGAGGCGCGGGCCGAGACGTTGATCAGCCGCAACGAGGACGACATCAAGGCCTTCGCCCGCGCGCACAAGAATGAGATCATCCTCAAGCCCTTGCAGGGATCGGGCGGGTCGGGCGTGTTCAAGCTCGATGACAAAGCCAAGTCGAACATCAACCAGATGATCGAGGCGATCGGTCGCGACGGTTACATCATTGCCCAGGCCTATGTCCCCGCGGCGAAGAAGGGCGACATCCGCCTGTTCCTGATGAACGGCGTGCCACTTGAGATCGACGGTAAATATGCCGCTCTTCGGCGGGTCGCTTCGAAGGATGACATCCGCTCCAACATCCACGCCGGCGGCACCGCCGAAGCGGTCGAGATTGGCGACACCGAATTGCGCGTCGCCGAGATTATCCGGCCGAAGCTGATCGCCGACGGCATGTTCCTGGTCGGGATCGATATCGTCGGTGACAAGATCCTCGAGGTGAACGTCTTCTCGCCCGGCAACCTCGGCAGCTGCTCGCGCCTTGCAGGGGTCGATTTCTCAGCTCCGATCATCGACTCGATCGAGCGCAAAGTCGCAATCGCGAAGGATTATGCGCAAACCTTTGATAACCGCCACCTCGCGACCCTGTAGCTTGGCCTATTTGGCGGCGACCCGTGGCCCCGCCGCTGCCACCAGTGGCTTGGCGCCGTCGCCGAGGATGATGAACGCCGCCCAGTAGAACGGGTGCGATGTCTGGGGATCGTCCATCAGCCCGCGCTGCGCACCGGCCAGTGCGTCGGCCAACGGCTGGCCCGGCTTGGCCTCGATCAGCCCCGAGATCAGCCGCTTGGTCGCGTCATAGCTGTCGGGCACCGGCCAGTGGCTGGCGATCACCGATCGCGCGCCGGCACCGATGAAGGCGCGAACCAGCCCGTCGAGCGCATAATTGCCGCCGGTCATGACCCCGGCCTCACGCGAGGCGCTGGCGCTGGCCGCGCCGGCGGTGTCGCAGGCCGACAGGATGACGACGTCGGCATCGAGCTTGAGATCGAAAATCTCGCGGAAGCTCAATAGCCCGTCGGATCCGGGGCCGCCGAATGAGGTAACCAACGCCGGTCGCGGCGGACAGTCGGGCCGCGGCGCGGTGACCAGGCCATGGGTCGCGAAATGCAGGATCCGGTAATTGTCGAGCTGATCGTTGTTGAGCAATGCGGTGTCGGTAAACGCCGCGCCGGTCATCAGCTTGCTGTTCGACGGGCCGAAAATACTGCTCGCCAGCACCAGCTCGGCGGACGAGATCGGCGCCTGCCAGGTCTGCACCGGCCAGTCGCAATCGTCGGCCACCGCCGCTACCGGTTTGATCGTTACCGGCGCATTGTCGCCCAGCCCGAGATAAGCGCTGCGTGCACGGCTCGGGGCGATTGCACGTACGTCGAGGAAGCTTCGCGGGCTGACCGAGATCGAGATTTCGCGACCGCGGCCGAGCCAGTCGACGCCGCGCATGTCATATGCATCGGCCTTGGGCAATGCGAGCCGCGCTTTATAGGCATCGAGCCCGCCCTGTTTGGCTATCAGCAGATAGGGGGGCAGCTGGAGCATCGGTCCGTCGGGCTCGAATATCAGATGCTTCAATGCCTGCACCTCGCCATCGATCGAGCCGAACAGCTCAAGGTACAGCGAGCGCGCATTGTCGACGTCGAATGCGTCGGTGACGGCTTCATCGCCCTCGATCCGCACGATGCTGCGACGGATCTGCGCCACTTTGTCGGCGACCATGTTGCGGGTCGGCGCGATGCGCAT
>JBDSOV010000211.1:0-8623 GCA_039914575.1 Sphingomicrobium sp. | reverse complement strand
CAGGCTCCGTAGGGGGGAAGCATCTGTTCGCCGCACGGATTGCTGGCGCTGATTTGTTCGCAATACGCGAGATTGTTGAGCTGGTTGACGCGGTCGACGAAGATCACCCCTGGCTCGGCCATGTCGTAGGTCGCGGTCATCAGCCGGTGCCAGAGATCCTTGGCGCTGATCGTTCGACGGACTTCGCCGTTGAACAGCAAGGGCCAGTCGCCATCGGTAGCGAGCGCTTTCATGAACGCGTCGCTGACCAGCACCGAAAGGTTGAAGTTGCGGAAGCGCGCCGGGTCGCGCTTGGCATCGATGAACGCTTCGATGTCGGGGTGATCGATGCTCAAGCAAGCCATCATCGCCCCGCGCCGCTGGCCAGCCGACTGGACGGTGCGGCACATCGAGTCCCAGCAATCCATGAAGGTCAGCGGTCCCGACGCGTCAGCGCCGACCCCCAGCACCGGACTGCCCGATGGGCGGATGGTCGAGAAATCCATTCCGACGCCGCCGCCCTGCTGCATCGTCACTGCGGCCTCGCGCAGATGATCAAAAATTCCAGCGAGGCTGTCGGGGATGGTGCCCATGACGAAGCAGTTGAACAGGGTCACGGTGCGATCGGTGCCGGCGCCAGCGAGGATGCGTCCGGCGGGGATGAACTTGAAATCGGTCAACGCTGTGGTGAAGCGGTCCTGCCAATAACCGCGCAGCTTTGGTGCCTCGGCCAAAGCGACGGCGCGGGCGACTCGGGCAACTGTCGCGTCGATGCCGCAGTCGCCCTCACCGTCGGGTGCAACGAAGCGATATTTTGCGGTCCAAATCTCTTCGGCCAGCGCGTTTTCAAACCCCATCGACGTTCCTCCAGCCTGGCATTGGTGCCCGTCGCTGATGATTAGTTGGCCGGGGTGGTGGGCGGGTTGATCTGCCTCAATCGATCTTACGGAAGCGACAATTGATGCAGCGCAACGCGTGGTCGGCGGGCGCCGCCTAGCCTTGCTGAGACTCGAGGACGGATGGTCCGTTCTCCAACGTCCATGGAGATTGAAATGCTTAAGTTCTCGCTACTCGCAAGCGCGGCCGCAGCGATCGCGCTGGCCAGCCCGGCAGCGGCGGCGGATCACGTCGTCAAGATGCTCAACAAGGGCAAGGCTGGCACGATGGTGTTCGAGCCGGCGCTGGTGAAGATCGCCCCGGGCGACACCGTGACGTTCATGCCGTCCGACAAGAGCCATAATGCCGAAAGCATCGCCGGGATGGTCCCCGGGGGCGCAGCGGCGTTCAAGGGGAAGATGAACCAGCCGCTCAAGGTAACCTTCTCGAAGTCCGGCCTCTACGGCTACAAATGCCTGCCGCATTACGGCATGGGAATGGTTGGCGTGGTCATCGTCGGCAATGCCAGCAGCAACTTCGCGGCGGCGCAAAAGGTCAGCCATCCGGGCAAGGCCAAGCAGGTGTTCGGCGGGCTCCTTAGCCAGCCAGCGGTACGCAGCGCCTCGCGCTGATTGCCTATCCCTGAACTCACCAGGGCGTCGGTCGAAAGGTCGGCGCCCTTTCCTTGTGCCTGGTAGACTTGGGGATCGCGAGTTTAGGTTTAAGCTAGTGCCTAATAATCATAGATTGAAGCACCGCTCTTGCTGAGAGGGGCTGAGCTTGTCGCCCCCGGGTCTAGTACGGAGTTGATCAGTCCTTCCTCAGGATGAGTGGATCAAACTTAAATCATCACCCTCTAAGGTCAAAAGAAAGCGGCGACGGAGGGGGGTCCGTCGCCGCTTAGGCACTTGGGTTGGGATGGACTCTCAGTGCCCCGAGTTTGCTCCGGGATCAGCCTTCTGGTGCGGGCGGAACAACTCGGGCCGCTCGGCGCCTTCAACCACCAGCAGTCCCTTCAGCCCACGCTCCATCCGCGACAGCGCATGGTCGACGAGCACGTAGCGACCGGGGACGTCGACCTTGAATTCGGCGACTGCGGCTCCACCTGGCGGGACGGTCATTGTCTGGATATCGGTCATCGGAGGGGAGGTCAGCGAAGCGAGCGGATAGGCCTTGTCGAAAATCTCTCCGATGACATGGAAGCTTGAAGTCTTGTTGGGGCCGCCGACGCCGAAGAAGATGCGGACGGTCTCGCCGGCCTTGGCTGTCAGCGGCGACTTGGCGAGCGCGTCGGCGGCGCCGTTGAAGACATAATATTCGGGCTGTTCAGCGAGCAGTTTGTCGATGCTTTCGGTCAACAGTCCTTCAGTGCCGTGCGCCTGCTCGGTATAGATCTCGCCCTGCATGACATAAAATTCGCGGTCGGCCTTGCTGAGGCCGCCCTCGGGCTCAACCAGAATCATTCCGTACATGCCGTTGGCGATATGTTGGGCGACCATCGGCGTGGCGCAATGGTAAACGTACAGACCGGGGTTGAGCGCCTTGAAGCTAAAACCCTTGCTTTCGCCCGGCGCGGCAACGGTCGCGCCCGCGCCGCCGCCCGGTCCGGTAACAGCGTGGAAATCGACGTTGTGCGGGACACTGCTGTCGGTGGCATTCTTCATCGTCACGTCGACGGTATCACCGACGCGGACGCGGACGAACGGCCCCGGGACTTTGCGATTGAAGGTCCAGTAATGATATGTCGAGCCATCGGCGAGCTGGCCAGTGATCTCGACTGTTTCAAGATTGACCTTGACCGTCGCCGGCCCGCGGCGGGCGAGCGGTCCGGGAAGATCGGAAGCGTTGCGAACCACGTCGGCCACCCCAGAAACCGCGTCAATTGCGGACGCATGGGCATGGGCAGGTTTGGCATCGGCGGCGAGCGCCGGGGATCCCCCGAGCAGGATCGCAGCGGTTGTCGCGAGGAGGAGTTTCAATCGGGACATCGAACTTTTTCCTTCGTTCACTGTTAAATCAAAATGAACCTAGACGTCCCGCGCTACGGGCGAATTGCGCAGCATCAATTGCGCCGGGCAACCGCTAGAATTGATGTGGATCATGGGCATGCGAGATCAGCCTTCCGCCAATTGCTCAAGCTGTTCGCGGTCGACGAAGCGGATCGTCTGGGTGGTGGTCAGCCGGATCAGACGCGACGCCTTCAAGGCACTCAATTCGCGGCTGATGGTTTCGATCCGCAGACCAAGATAGTCGGCAATATCGGCGCGCGACATCGGCAAAGTGATGTCGCCATCGAGCCCTTCACCAGTTCGCCGTGCGTCGAGCATGAGGAGGAAGGAGGCGACCCGCTCGGCGGCGGTTTTGCGGCCTAGCAGCACGACCTGCTGGCGCGCGGCGGCGAGCTCATGCGCGGCGATCGCATAGAGGCGCCGTTCGAGATGCGGATGGCTATCGACAAAGCCATCGAAGCGCGCGCGGGAAAACTGGCACAATATCGACGGGGTGATCGCCTCGGCGGTGAAGGCGTGCTCGTCTTCCATGGTAATCCCGAGAAAGTCGCCCGGGAAGAGGAAGCCGGCGATCTGGCGGCGGCCGTCGGGAAGCAACTTGGATAGCCGCATCACGCCTGATGTCAGATTGTAGACGTGGGTCGCGGTGTCGCCTTCGAAGAAGATGGTTTCGCCCGATGCGCGATGGACCGTCGAGCCACCCCGCTTGAAATGCCCGAGGTCATCGCTGTCGAGAACCGCGCAGATCGCGCTCGAACGCACCGCACATCCGAAACACGGATGCTTCTCGTCGAGCTGGGCCAAGATCGGCAGCATTTCCATTCAAAGCTTCCCGTCAGTTAAAATGAGACAGATCAACGCACCATTGTTGGGATGGCCGTAGGGACACTGATTAGCATCCACAAAACGAGCCAAAAATGCCGATATTCTCCGTAGTTGACATCGACGAAAACGCATTCGCTGCGGCCTATCCGCTAGTCCGTACGGCTGCGCCCGACGTCTCCGCGGAGCAGTGGTCGGCCTACGCGCACAAGGTCCGGATACGGGGCGGTTTGCTTGGCTTGATGGGACCGCAAAGCACGCTGTTCGGCTTGCTCAGCTATCGCAACGAAGAGAGTTTGCATCACGGCAGAATTTTCGTTGTCGACAATTTCCTGACCTTCGAACTCAATCGCGCCGCGCCGGGCCGCCAAGCGTTGCGCGACGCAGCCGAAGCGCTTGCCCGAGAACAGGGATGCAAGGCGATCGAACTGAGGCTGGACAGCCGCGGCTTTGCGATTGATCGTTCGGCCAGGGCGCGGAGCTGGCTTAACCTTGACCACACATTGCAGGCGGTTGTATTCGCCAAGATATTGGACGCCGGTTGCGAAGCAAAGGTGGGGCGATTCAATTGAGCGCGGCAACGACCTAAGACCGCAATTTCTTATTATCGACGGCCCATTGGAACCGCGACTGGCCGGTGACGTGGGCACATTAACTCGGGGCAAACCGCAGAGGAGCAATGCAATGAGCAGCACTCGTAAGCTTTGGATTTGGCTGATCGGGCTGCTGGTCATCTCGTTTAGCGTCCTACTGCTGGTCGGCCGCGACATCAGTTTCAAAATGCCACCGCTTCCCGAGCGCGTAGTCGCGACCAATGGCGAGACAATCTATACCCGCGCCGACATCCAGCGCGGGCGTCAGGTCTGGCAATCGATGGGTGGCATGCAGCTCGGGTCGATCTGGGGACACGGCGGTTATGTTGCTCCTGACTGGAGCGCCGACTGGCTTCATCGCGAAGCAATGGCAATTCTCGATGGCTGGAGCCGTCAGGAGTTTGAGGGGCAGGGTTACAGTCAGCTGCGCGAAGAAGAGCAGGCGCAACTCCAGGGCCGGCTTCAGGGGCAGATGCGCGCCAACACTTATGACCCGGCCACGGGTACGATTACTCTGTCGGTCGAGCGGGCCCAGGCGATCCGCAACGTTTCCAGGCACTACGAAAGCCTGTTCGGCAATGATCCGGCAACCGCCACGTTGCGCGAAAACTACGCCATGAAGAACGACACGATTCCCGACGCCGCGCACCGCCGCGCGATGTCGGCTTTCTTCTGGTGGACAGCGTGGGCCGCAACGACCGAACGGCCGGACAGCAAAATCACTTACACCAACAATTGGCCCAGCGAACCCGCGGTGGGCAATCGCCCGCCTGCCCAAACTTTCATCTGGTCGGCGTTCAGCGTCTCATTCTTGCTAGCCGGAATAGCCTTGCTCGGCTGGCATCACGCCGTGACTCACGCGCGCAAGCCAGAGAAGCATGATCTCCCTAAAACCGATCCGCTGCGCAGCATCAAGGTCACGCCGTCGATGCAGGCGACCGCTAAATATTTCTGGGTGGTTCTCGCGCTTTTCCTGGTGCAGATTCTGTTCGGCGCGATGACCGCGCACTACCAGATCGAGGGACAGCTGGTTTACGGCTACGCGGCAGCCGAAATCCTGCCTTATTCGATCACGCGCACCTGGCACACCCAATTGGCGGTGCTGTGGATTGCGACAGCGTGGCTCGGCACAGGCCTTTACATTGCGCCGGCCATCTCTGGCCACGAACCACGGTTTCAGAGGCTCGGCGTCAACATTCTGTGGGTTTGCCTGCTAATCATTGTGATCGGCTCCTTCGCCGGCCAGTGGCTGGCGGTGATGCAGAAGCTCGGTCTCGAGAACAATTTCTGGTGGGGCCATCAAGGTTGGGAATATGCCGACACTGGACGCTTCTGGCAGTGGTTCCTATTCCTCGGCCTGCTGATTTGGTTAGTGCTCGTCGGCCGCGCTTTGTGGCCGGCGCTTCGCGAACGGAGCGAGTCACGCTCGATCGTCGCATTGTTCTTCATGTCGACCGTGGCCATCGGCCTGTTTTACGGGGCCGCGCTCCTGTGGAACGAGCACACGCACATCTCGATTGTCGAATATTGGCGCTGGTGGCTGGTTCACCTGTGGGTCGAAGGATTCTTCGAAGTGTTCGCCACCGCAGTCATCGCCTTCCTCTTCACCCGGCTGGGACTCATCCCGGTGCGCACCGCCACCGTCGCAGTCCTGTTCGCCACCATCATCTTCATGGCCGGCGGAGTGCTTGGCACGCTGCATCATTTGTATTTTTCGGGAACCTCAACCGCCGTGCTTGCGCTCGGCGCGAGCTTCTCGGCACTCGAAGTGGTGCCGCTCGCCTACATCGGTTTCGAGGCTTACGATCATTGGCGCCTGGGCAGTGCCATGCCGTGGATGCGCCGCTACAAGTGGCCGGTAATGTTCTTCCTGGCGGTGTCATTCTGGAATGTCGTCGGTGCCGGACTGTTCGGCTTCCTGATCAACCCGCCACTGTCGCTTTATTATATGCAGGGGCTCAACCTTACCGCGCTTCACGCCCACACGGCGTTGTTCGGGGTTTACGGAATGCTCGGCATCGGCCTGGTGCTGTTTTGCCTGCGCGGTATGAGGCCCGATTTGTACTGGAATGAAAAGGTCCTCAAGTTCAGCTTCTGGTGCTTCAATCTCGGTCTCGCGCTGATGGCTTTGCTGACGTTGCTGCCGCTTGGAACACTGCAATTGCTGGCGGCGATCAACCATGGTTACTGGTATGCCCGCTCCGCCGAGTTCATGCAGCAGCCGATCGTCGAGCTGCTGATCTGGATGCGAGTGCCGGGCGACACGATCTTCTCGATCGGCGCACTGGCTTTGGTCTATTTCGTGATCAGCCTGTGGCTGTGGCCGAAGCAGGAGACCGAACAGGCCGAAGCGGCCGAGCGCGGCCGTCCTCCGGCCGGAGCAAAATCAAAGTCGGCGGAATAGGCGCGGGTGGAACAATATTATCTGGAGATTCGCGCCACCCACATCGGCGCGATTATCCTGAGCGGCGCTATGCTCCTCTTGCGCGCCGTGGTGCATAATCTGCTGAACGCTTCATGGGTCATGGCCTGGCCAATACGTACCCTGTCCTACACCATCGACACGGTGCTGTTGACGGCGGCGGTGATGCTGATGACGATCGTCCGGCAGGTTCCCTTTGTCGACAGCTGGCTGACGATGAAGGTGATGCTGATACTCGCCTATATCATCCTTGGCTACATGGCGCTGTGGAGTCGGGCCGAGCGGACGCGATGGGTGAGCCTCGGCGGTGCCGCGCTTGTCTATGGGTTCATCATCAGCATTGCTCGCGCCCACAGCCCGCTGGGAATCTTTGCCTGATCGCGACGCCTTAAAATCATCAAGGCCGGCCGTCCGGACGCGGACCGAGCAGCTTCGGCCCATAGGCGACGACGAACAGCAGGAAGGCGCCGCCCCACATCAGGCCGGCAAGCTCGATCGTCTGCATATAATCAAACGGCAGCAGCAGCGCGCCGACACGCAGCGCGGCACCTAGCGTAACCAGGAGATAGATCGCGCTCGTCCACCTATCGGCCCGAAGCTCGCGCCCGGTGTGGCCGAGCGTCGCCCGAGTCATGACGGCGAGAGTCATCGAGGCCATCGCGCCGGCGGTCAGCGCGTGAAGCGCCGCGGTGCGCGGAATTGATGGATCATAAATGCTCAAGCCAAGCAGCAGCAGTCCAAGCGGCAGCCACGCAAAAGCAACATGCAAGATCAGCACCAGCGGGTCGCGCCAGGCGCGGTAGCCCGACCAGCGCGCCAGGCGGATCGCCTGCATCACACCGGCCACCAGTAACAGCATGGCCGTCATGATCCGGTCGGGTGCGACAACCCATCCCATAAGGGCAATTGCGAGACTAATCAGCGACAGCTTGTCAAACCAGTCGGGTTGGCCCGGCAGCCCGGATTTGAAACCCTGCTTGGCGAGCCAATTGTGAGTGAAGGATGGGATAATCCGTCCTCCAATCAGCGCGATCAGCGCGAGCACCAATCCGAGTCCCGCGCGCCAGCCGGCACCTTCGCTGACGGCAAATCCCATCGCTTCGAAATGGTCCAATGCATTCGCCGTAGCGAACAGCAATATGATGATCACGACTGGGAAATTGCGGTTCTTGGCGGCAATTACCTCGCGCGCCGCAACGCCGAACAGAACCAGTAGAAAACCAACATCGAGGACGAACGCGGTTAATGGGCCGACTACGGTCGAAAACAGCATTGCAAGGCGGGCCGCAGCCCACAGGATGGCCAGCGCTGCGAGGCGCCCGCCGGTCACGGGTAGTCGCCCGGTCCAGTTGGGGATCGCGGTTAGGAGGAAGCCGGCGATCACCGCGGCGAGATAGCCGAACAGCATCTCGTGGCGGTGCCAGGCGAGCGGGTCGAACGCTGTCGCAAGCGACCAAGTGCCTGCAAGCGCCCCAATCCACAGCACCAACACGGTCAATGCCCACAGCGCTCCACCCAGAAAGAATGGTCTGAACCCGCCGCGCAAAACGATCGGATGGTCGGTCAATCGGTCGAGTCGCGGTCGTTCGGAATTCATCTGCCTTAGCCCTCGCAAAAATGCCCGGCACACGCCGCTCGATCAAGGCGTACGGGGCATGCGGGATCGAGGATACTCAGGGATTCCCCTCGCCCCCAACCAGCGCCTTCCACGGCGGCCTACTATTGCCGTTGAAGTCGTGCTCAAATCACTTGGTTGGACCATCCACAGTCAATAGCCCGATGAAATTTTCGCTTGATTATCAACGACGGGTGATGGTGGAGCTGAGGAGGATCGAACTCCTGACCTCTGCAGTGCGATTGCAGCGCTCTCCCATCTGAGCTACAGCCCCGCACCCGTCGGAAGAGGCCCAATAGCGGCGCTT
>JBDSOV010000078.1:0-8022 GCA_039914575.1 Sphingomicrobium sp. | reverse complement strand
TGACCCCCTCGCCGTTCCTGACGACATCAGTGGCAGCGGTGCGGGCGCTGGAAGGGTCGGCGCAGGCGGAGCGCTGGTTCCCCGGGATTGTCGCGGGTGAGACGGTCGCCGCGCTGGCGGTGGATGAGGGCAAGAGCCACGATCCGGCGACCACCGCGCTGGCGGCCAAGCGGCAGGGCAATGGCTTCCTGCTCAACGGGCACAAGCAGTTCGTGGTGCATGGAGGATCCGCGGACGTGCTGCTGGTGACGGCGCGGACGGCGGGCGCGGCGGGCGAAACCAAGGGGGTGACCCTGTTTGCGATACCGCGCGATACCGCAGGAATCGCGGTCGAGAATGTCGCGCTTGCGGATTCATCAAAGGCGGCGCGGCTGACTTTGGCCGATGTCGCGGTGGATGCCGATGCGGTGGTCGGCGAGGTCGACGAAGGCTGGGCGCCGTTTTCGCGCGCGCTGGGCGCGGGGCGTGCAGGGGCAGCGAGCGAATTGGTCGGGATCGCGGCCGGGGCAGCTGAGATGACGTTCGATTATCTCAAGCAACGCAAGCAATTCGGCCGGCTGATCGGCGAATTCCAGGTGCTCCAGCACCGCGCCGCGCATCTTTATGGCGAGATCGAAATCGCCCGGGCGGCAACGATGAAGGCCGCGCAACTGATCGATGCCGGTGATCCGCGCGCCGATTTGTTCACTGCAGTGGCCAAGGCCAAGGCGGGCAAGGTGGCGCGGCTCGCCGTCCAGGAAGGCGTCCAGATGCACGGCGGGATCGGGATGACCGACGAGCATGACATCGGCCTGTTCATGAAGCGCCAGGCGGTGCTCGACGAACTGTTCGGCGGGCCAAGGTTCCACACCGGCGAGGTCGCGCGGCTAAGTAGTTACTAGGGGGCCTGGGCCCGCGGCCGTTCGAGCAGGAAATTGATCCGGGCGGCGGCGATCGGTCTGGACCGGTCGGCCTGCCACGCCAGCGCCTCGACATTGGCGATGCGGTTACCGAGCCGCTCAATGATCGCGTCGGCGAAGGTGTCGCCCAGTCCTTCGCTGCCGCCGCGCATGTAATCGACCGTCACGGTCACCGGCTTCATCACCACCGCGGGATCGTCGATTGCCGCGGCCAGCGCCTCGAACGCGGCGAATTCGAGCAAGCCGGCGATCGCACCGCCGTGGAGGAAGCCGGGGCGGCCGACCACGTCGGCGCGGAACGGCATGACGAAGATTCGCGCTCCATCGCGTTCGTCAGTGCTGAGGCCGAGCAATATGGCATAAGGGGGGAGTGGTTTCACTTGCGCCTGATAGCAAGCAGTCAGGCGCGGGTCAGCCCTTGGTTTTGTAGCTGGCGACGATTCCGAGGATGAAGGCGGTGAACAAAGCGAGCTGGATCTTGCCCGACGGATCGGACCAGCCGAAATAGCGGCTTCCCCACCCGAACAAAGCGATGAACATTGCAAGGGCAATACCGGCAACCATCGAGCGCCTCGTCTTATCCCGGCCGAAACAGACTTCGGCTCCGCATCGTCCTCCCCCAATGGTAAAAATTTGGTAAAGCTTGCCCTGCCGCGGTCGCCTCGCCATAGGGGCGGCACCTCGACCCGGCGATGGATGACTGCTCATGAAGGCCCGCGTTTTCGTCACTTTGAAGCCCGGCGTGCTCGACCCGCAAGGCAAGGCCATCCACCACGCATTAGGCGCGCTCGGCTTTGCAGGGGTCAATGATGTCCGCGCCGGCAAATTGATCGAGCTCGACCTGGCCGAGGGCATTAGCGACGCCGATATCGAGGCGATGTGCCGCAAATTGCTCGCCAATATGGTGATCGAGAATTTCCGCGTGGAGCGCGATCCCTCGACAGGCTCAGGACAGGCCTGATGAACAGCGCGGTGATCGTCTTTCCTGGATCGAACTGCGACCGCGACTTGAAGGTAGCGATCGAGACGGTCACTGGGCGCGCGCCAACGATGGTCTGGCACCGCGACACCGCGCTTCCCGCCGACACCGGGCTGATCGCGATACCGGGCGGTTTTTCTTATGGTGATTACCTTCGCTCCGGCGCGATGGCGGCACGGTCACCGATCATGCAAGCAGTGATCGAAGCTGCGGGCAAGGGCGTTCCGGTGCTCGGCATCTGCAATGGCTTCCAGGTGCTGACCGAGGCGGGATTGCTACCCGGCGCGCTGATGCGCAACGCGGGGTTGCACTTCGTCTGCCGCAGCGTCGGGCTGACGGTCGAGACCAGCCAGTCGATTTTCACCGCCGCTTATTCGGCGGGCGAAGAGATTGTCATCCCGGTCGCCCACCACGACGGCAATTTCCAGGCCGATGGCGAGACTCTCGACCGGCTGGAGGGCGAAGGCCGAGTTGCGTTCCGTTATCGCGACGAAGTCAATGGCTCAGCCCGGTCGATCGCCGGGATCCTCAACGATGCGGGCAATGTGCTGGGCATGATGCCGCACCCCGAACGCGCGCTGGAATCGGCGCATGGCGGGACTGACGGCAGACGATTGTTCGAGGGTTTGCTGGAGGCGGTTGCCGCCTAGCGGCCGAGCCTTGTCAACGGGCGCGCTTGATCTCGTGGCAGCCGGCCTGGCTTGGCGGCATCAGGCACATGAACGTACGGTTCGGACCGCTGAGATCAATCACGACCCGGCGAGTCTCGAAGGTCATCGGATCGGCATAGATGATCATCGTCGCGGCCGAAGCGGGCGCCGCTACGCCAGATGCCGCACCGAGTGTGGCTATCGTGGCAATCGTTGCCCTGCGCATCATCGTCCCCTTTTCGTTACGCCTACGGTTCGGCCCGGCCGATTGAACCCGCAATGAATGGATTCTTTGAGCCGCCCCGGCAATGCGGCTAGGACATCCTCACGCGCCCGTAGCTCAGCTGGATAGAGCACGAGACTTCTAATCTTGAGGCCGCTGGTTCGAATCCAGCCGGGCGCGCCATTCTTTCCTAGCGAGACGAGCCGATGATCCCCCGCATATTGCTTGGCACTGCGATCGTCCCGGGCGGGGGCGAGGAGCTGCGGCTATTCCGGCGGGGCGAGGATTTCATGATCGTGCTCGACCGTAACGAGCTGATGAACAGCCGGATGAGCGGATCGGAAGAAGCGCTGGCGACGATGACCATCGAGCGGTTGGGCAAGCGCGATGGCCATTTGCTGATCGGTGGCTACGGGATGGGCTTCACACTGCGAGCATCATATAATGCGCTTTCCTCTAAGGGGAAAATCACACTGGTGGAGCTGGTGCCGGAGATCGTTTCGTGGGCGAAAGGATTTATGGCGACGCTGACCGGCGACTCATTCGACGATCCGCGACTTGAATTGGTGATCGGCGATGTCGCGGATTCAATTCGCAGCGGAAGCTATGACGCGATCCTGCTCGACGTCGATAATGGGCCCGACGGGCTGACTCGAAACGCCAATGACCGGCTTTATTCGGCGCATGGGCTGGCAACGGCGAAGGCGGCGCTTAGACCAGGCGGAATCCTCGCGGTGTGGTCGGCGGCGCCCGACCGCCATTTTGCGCGACGATTGAGCGAGGCGGGGTTCGCGGTCGATGAAGTGACCTTGGCGGCGCGAAGCAACGGCAAGGGGCCGCGTCACACCATCTGGTTCGGCCAAAAACGCTAAACCAAAAGCGCCGCTAGACCAGCTTGCCGGGGTTCATCAGACCCTGAGGGTCGAGCCCGGCTTTCAGCGCGCGGATCGCGGCGACGCGGTCGGGGCTTAGGCGGGCGAATTCGTCGCGCTTCATCTGGCCGATGCCATGCTCGGCGCTGATCGAGCCACCGGCCGCAGTGACGAGGTCGTCGACCAGTCGGGTGACCGCAGCGCCCTCCGCATTGACCCAGTTTTTGCCCCCGCTCTGATCGGTTCTGGCCATCGCGCGAACATGAAAATGAATGTTGCCGTCGCCCAAATGACCGAAGCCCGAAGCGCTGGTGCCGGGAAAGGCCGCCTCGACCGCCGCCGATGCGTCGCGCAGGAAGCGCGGCATGAGATCGACCGGGACGCTGATATCGTGCTGGGTGGCGGGGCCGAAGGCTGCTCTTTCGGCTTCCGACAGGCTGTCGCGGATTTTCCAGAAAGCGTCGGCCTGGGCCTCGCTTGCAGCGATGGTGGCGTCGGCGATGAGGCCGCGCTCGATCAGCGGGGCGAGCAGCCGTTCGAGCAATGTGTCAGGGGCTTCCTCGTCGGGCGAGGCGGACGTGGCCTCGACCAGGGCATGCCAAGGATGCGCGCCCTTAAGGGGGCTGCGGGTGGCGGGGATGTGGGCGAGCGCGGCGTCGAGGCTTTCCTGGGGCAAGATCTCGAACCCTTCGACGCGATCGGTGGCGATTTCGAGCGAGCGGAGCACCGACAGCGCGTCGTCGGGACTGGCGAGCCCGAGCCACGCCACGGCGCGCTGGTGAATCGCCGGGACGAGCTTGAGCCGGACCGCAGTGACGATGCCGAGCGTGCCCTCGGCGCCAATCAGCAACTGGTCGAGCGACGGGCCGCGATTGTCCTTCTTGAGCCCGGCAAGGCCATCATGGATGCGGCCGTCGGGAAGCACTGCCTCAATCCCCTCGATTTGCCCGCGCATCGTCCCGAAGCGCAGCACCTGGGTGCCGCCGGCATTGGTCGAGGTCAGCCCGCCGATGGTCGCGCTGCCGCGTGCGCCGAGGGTCAGCGGGAAACGCTGGCCGGTGTCGGCGGCGGCGTTGTGAAGATATTCGAGGATCAACCCGGCTTCCACCACCGCATGGCCCGGTTCGATGCTGCGAATATGGTTCATGCGGCGGAGCGAGACGATCAGCGCCGATCCGTCGGCGGGCGGGGTCGCGCCGCCGACCATTGAGGTATTGCCGCCCTGCGGTACCAGCGCGACGCCAAGTTCGGCGGCGAGTGACACCAGCGCGACCACTTCGTCGGTCGATCCGGGCTGGAGGATCGCCGCGCTCGCCCCCGTCCAGCGCCCGCGCCAGTCGGTCAGCCACGGCGCGATGTCGGCGGGATCGGTCAGCGCGATCTTGGGCCCGAAGCGGGCGATCATCGCCTCGACCAGTTGGGATTGTGCCGGGATCATTGCCAATCCCTACGCTTGCCGCCCGAGCCCGCACAAGCGTAGGACAAGGTCATGGCCAAACCAGCAGCGAACCAGGACATCACGGATATCACCATCGTCGTCGCCCGCGCGATCAACGGGACGATCGGCAAGGATGGCGTGCTGCCGTGGCATTTGCCGGGCGACCTTCGCCACTTCAAGGCGGTGACCATGGGGTCGGCGATGATCATGGGGCGCAAGACGTTCGACAGCCTGCCCGGCGTGCTGCCCGGCCGCCGCCACATCGTCCTGACCCGCGATGCCGACTGGTCGGTGCCCGGCGTCGAGGTGGCGCATGACCGCGAGGGAGCGCTCGCGCTGGCGGGAAGCGACCGGGTGACGGTGATCGGCGGCACGTCGATCTTCGCCATGTTCCACGATCTGGCGCAGCGCATCGAGCTGACCGAAGTGCTGGCGGAAGTCGAGGGCGACACCTTCATGGACGACCCGCGATCGGAGGGCCGCTGGCGCGAGACGGCATGCGAGGATCATTTGCCCGAAGGAACCCGCGAAGGGTATCGGTTTACGACGCTGGAGCGTGACGGCGGCTAAGGCCTAGCCTCGAACCGATAGTGTCCGCTTTCGACCCAAAACGGACATTAGACAGAGGCTTCAAAAGCGATGCATGAATTTCCGCTACTTGAGCGGTTTAGGTAACCAACTTCGCGGCCTCTTTTTCGCAACTATATGGCAAATCCGTTTCGGAACAGAAATCCGGCCACTTTCCGGTGGTTTTCCAGTATTGAAGCAGGCCAAGTGTTTTCGCGACGCTCATAAACCTGGGGTCTTGTCGGAAACGACGGAGAGCGGGGCGAAAGAGCGTTTCGGTAGAATATGCAGCCGTTTCGCCGGAGAGCTGATCAATCAGCAGATAAACCTCAGAATCTCGGCCAAACTCGGCGAGCGCCTGGATCAGGAAGCCAACCGCACGAGGCGATCGACCGAGCGGAGCTCTTGCGTCTGCAATGGCCCGATCGACATTTTCGCTCGTCGGATTGATCCGAGCCAGAAGATAGGATTCGAAACCGGCGTCATCTGGATCCGCGCTAGACCGAAGCATCTGCAGCGCTTCCTTCGGATTGCCAAAGCGCAAATCATACCGAAAGCGGACTGCAGCCAACGAATGGGTACCAGGCGAAAGTCGTTCAGCTTTCTCAAGCTCCTGAAGCGCGACGTCAGGCCGTCCTGCATAGGCGAGTGCTAATACATAACCGGACGCTGCATCAGGAGACAAAGGGTTAAGTTCGGCAGCTCGTTTTTCATTCTGAACGGATTCCTCTATCCGTCCGACGCGCCGAAGGAATGGAGAATAGGCTTGGAGTATGAGCGCGCTGTTGGGGTTGTCGCGCGTTGCTCGTTCCAGGACTGCAGCATTTTGACCAAGATCGTCAGGCGCGAGAATGTATTCCGCCCAATATGCTTCAGCCATGCGTGGGTTCAGCATCCGGGCCTTGGCAATGTCAGTCCTCAATACCTGTCCCTCAGGCGAGTTTCTGGAAATCGTTTCCCACCCCATCACATATGCTTCGGTTTCGATAAGCTTGGCCCAGCCGCCTGCGAATTGGGGCGCACGGCGCGTGACTTCGCGAAAGACCGGCACTAAATCCCGGAAGTCTCTGTCGGCGAGTTCAGACAGCGTCGCGCACCCATTTAGGTACAACTTCAACGTCTTGTAATCCAGCTTGTGGCCCTCAGCAGACGGCCCATTGGCGCATTCCAAAACTCGGGCGGCAGTTAGCGCCAGCTGTTGCTTGAGATCGCCTTGCTCTTTCACCGTTCTTTCAAAGTTCTTCGACCAAAGGAGCGTACTGTCACGGCCCAGCAATGCAGCGCTTGCTTCTACCTGACGGCCGTCACTCGAGGTGGACACTCGAAGCGAATAATCGGCGTCGCGACTGGCTCGACCGTCGATGATATCCATTGCATCGGTGTTCACCGCCCGCAGCCGGCCGAGTCTGACAAACAAATCGCTCGCTAGAGATTGGGACGCTCGTGATGTTTCTGCCGCGACAACGGCCACTACCGGTACATGGGTTTGGCTGCGGAAATTCCAACTCACAAACACGCTCGCCGTCACGAGAATGGCCAGGAGGAATCCGGACAGAAGGTAACGGCGATTGATGCTCGGCCGGCTGACTGGCTTCTCTAGAGGCGAGGGCGCACCGACATTCGCCGAAATGACCCGTGCGATCGCGCTAAGCAGTTCGGGCAGTCGAGATATTCGGCCGGTGCCCCGCCAACCTGTCAGGTCAATAGCCTGATACTGGCGGAAACCCATGGGCGGATTCGCACCATCGATTGATAGCGGAATTAGCTTCCCGGAATCGCGCGCCGTCGCGGCCTCGTCTCGAACCCAGGCGGATTTTACGGACCGTTCGGACCACAGGACAACGACGACGTCAGCACCCTCCAGAGCATGTTCGATTTCGTCGCCAAATTGGGCGCCGCCTTCGATTTGCCTGTCCATCCAAACCGTATGGTCATTGCGCTTCAGCGCAGCGGCCAAAGCGGCGGCCTTTACTGCGTCGTCGTGGTCATAGCTTATGAATACGCTCGCCATCGGCAGCGGCCCCCAACAGTCTAGATGCTGCGCCGAAAGCGCTTTGCGCACAAGAGGGCGAACGCTCGAACGCTAATGTCTGCTTTCCACTCAAAGCGGACATTAGCTTGACCACTGCTAGCGCCCGGGCTTGGCAAGCCGCGACATTTGCTCGCCGATCACCTGGTCGACCGCCAACGCCATTGCCGTGCCATTGCCGCGTGCGAAGCCGGCGGCGCGATAGGTCAAGGTGACGCGGGTCGCCCGGGTCTCGGCTTTCAGCGTGATGTCCATCGTTCCGGCGACGGCTTCGTAGAGCAAGGGGCCGAGTGCCCCGCTCAGCACCGCGCGTTTGCCGGGATCGGCGTAGGTCACGCGTAGATGCTCGATCCCGCCGCCGCGAG
>JBDSOV010000200.1:0-3626 GCA_039914575.1 Sphingomicrobium sp. | reverse complement strand
GCATCTGGGTCAAGCATGATTCCGACCTCAACCCGTTGCGTGATCATCCAAGGTACCAGGAACTGGTCGACCGGATAGACACCGGGATTGCCGAGCGGTCTGCTCCAGCTGCTTCCTAATATTTGATCGCTGCTGTCACTTTGCGCAGCAGCCAGCGTGGCACCAGGCGATGGGCCTGGGCGCCGGCCTTGTTGGCGAGCCCCGGAATTGCCACCGCTTTGCCCTTGTCGAGCGCCTTCAGTCCCAGCGCGACGACATCTTCCGACCGCGCGCTCATTTTGTCGAAGGCGCCATTGCCCTTGAACCCCGCGACCTCGCCGAATTCGGTCCGGGTCGGGCCGGGGCATAATGCTGTGACTCGGACGCCCTTCCTGGCGACTTCCTCGTGCAGCGCCTCGCTGAACGACAGCACGAACGCCTTGGTCGCGAAATAGACCGCCATGCCGGGGCCCGGCTGGAAAGCGGCGGTCGAAGCGACATTGAGGATCGCGCCGTCGCCGCGTTCGATCATTCCCGGCAGCACCGCATGGGTCAGCTCGACCAGGGCGCCGCAATTCAAATCGATCATCGCCCGCTGGCGCGGCCCGTCGAGCGCGGCAAACTTGCCCCATAGACCGAAGCCGGCATTGTTGATCAATGTCCCGACCTGTTCGCCATGCGCGGCAAGGTCGGCGATCAGCGCCGCCGCTGCGCCGGGCTGACCGAGGTCCATCGTCACCGCCCGGGCATTGCCGAGCTCGCTCGCCAGCGCTTCCAATTTGTCGCGCCGCCGCGCCACCAGCACCAGCCGCTCGCCGCGCGCCGAACATTGCCGCGCGAAATCGGCGCCTAGCCCGGCCGACGCGCCGGTAATCAGGGTAACGATGTCGTTCAGGCGGCGCTCGCCTTGACGATGCTGCCGGGATTGCGGACGGGCTCGCCGGTAGGCAGCGCGTCGACATGCTCCATCCCGCTCTGGACTTCGCCCCACACGGTATATTGGCCGTCGAGGAAGCTGGCGTCGGTGAAGCAGATGAAGAATTGGCTGTTGGCGCTGTCGGGGCTCGACGAGCGCGCCATCGAACAGGTGCCGCGACCGTGCGGCTCGGCGCTGAACTCGGCCTTGAGGTCGGGCTGCTTGCTGCCGCCCATCCCGGTCCCGGTCGGATCGCCGCCCTGCGCCATGAAACCGGGGATCACGCGGTGGAACACCACCCCGTCATAGAAACCGTCCCTGGCGAGGCTCGCGATCCGTTCGACATGGCCCGGCGCGAGGTCGGGCCGCAACTTGATCACGACGTCGCCGCCGGTCGAAAGGGTCAGGGTCAGAATGTTGGCATCGGCCATGGTGACATCTCCGAAAAAGGGGTTCGCGGCGGCCTTTAAGCAAGTCGCTTGGGTTGCGCCAGAGGCGGCGCGGCCATAGGAGGGCAGCACGCGTCGGCAGGGGAAGTGAGATGAGCGAGCGCGACACCAACGCCGCTTTGTCGCTGGAGCCCGAGCGCCGCGCGGTGATGGATGATGAAGACCGGTTGCGTCCCGACTTCGTCGCCAAGGTGCTGGACGCGGTCGAGGCCGGCGACAATGATACCGCCCGCGCATTGGTTGAGCCGCTCCATCCGGCCGATGTCGCCGATCTGATCGAACTCGCCTCGTTCGACGAGCGCGAGGGGCTGGTTGCGGCGCTCGCCGGAATCGTCGACGCCGATGTTTACGCCGAATTGAACGAGCATGTCCGCGAGACCTTGATCGACGAGATGGACGCGGCCCAGGTCGCCGACCTCGCCGGGCAGCTCGACACCGATGATGCGGTGGCGATCATCGAGGATCTCGACCGCGACGAGCAGCAGGCCGTCCTATCGGCGATGGACCCCGATGATCGCGCCGCGGTCGAGGAGGCGCTGACCTACCCCGAGGAAACCGCCGGTCGCTTGATGCAGCGCGATCTGATCGCGGTGCCCGGGCATTGGACCGTCGGCAGCGTCATCGATTATCTCCGCTCGTCGGACGAATTGACGGACGATTTCTGGGAAGTGTTCGTGGTCTCGCCGATCCACCATCCGGTTGGTACGTGCAAACTATCGACCATCCTGCGCTCGTCGAGGAATGTGCGAGTCAACGATATAATGCAGCGCGAGCAGACCCTGATCCCGGTCGATCTCGACCAGGAAGAAGTCGCGCTCAGGTTCCAGAAATATGCGCTCATCTCGGCCGCAGTGGTCGATCCGTCGGGGCGACTGGTCGGGATGATCACGGTCGATGACATCGTCCACATCATCCAGGAAGAAGCCGGCGAGGATGCGCTTTTGCTGTCGGGCGCGGGCGACGGCGACATCAATGAGCCGGTGTTCGAGACATATAAGTCGCGGGTCCGCTGGCTCGCCGCCAATCTGATGACCGCATTGGTCGCCTCGTCGATTATCCGCCTGTTCGAACATTCGATCGAGCGGCTGGCGGTGCTCGCGGTGCTGATGCCGATCGTCGCCGGGGTCGGCGGCAATGCCGGCACCCAGACGCTCGCAGTGACCGTTCGCGCCATCGCCACCAACCAATTGACCGGATCCAACCGCTGGCGCGCGGTGGCCCGCGAGATGCGGGTCGCTTCGATGAACGGGCTGACCATCGCGCTGTTGGTCGGCACCGCCGTGACTTTGCTGCTTGGCTCGGCGCAACTGGGGATGGTGATTGCCGCGGCAATGATGGCCAATATCGTCGTCGCCGGGCTGGCCGGCGTGTTGGTCCCGCTGACCATGGAACGCTACGGCGCCGACCCCGCGGTCGCCTCGTCGATCTTCGTTACGATGGTCACCGATTCGATGGGCTTCCTCGCCTTCCTCGGCCTCGCTACGTGGGTTGGGCTGGTGCCATAGGCACCGTGGGGTGGGACTTGTCCCTTAAAGGTTGAACGCGGGCGATTTTCCGCCCAGTTCGCCTAAGTGCCGCTCAACCTCACCAAGGTCGCTTTCTCCTGCGCCAGCGTCGAGACGCTCGAACGCCGGGTGATCGCGCGGTCGAAGGGCGGGGAAATGCGCGTTGCCACCCGGATGCGCCCCAAGCGGGCCGAGGAATTGATCGGCGGCGCGCTCCACTGGATCGTCAAGCATCGCATCGTCGCGCGGCAGGAGATCTTGCGGCTCGAAGATCGCAAGGACGGCCGGATCGACATCGTCTGCTCGGATAGTTTGGTGCTCGTCGCGGCCAGCCCGATGCGCGCCCACCAGGGCTGGCGCTACCTCGAGGATGAAGCCGCCCCCGGCACCGATTCGGACGAAAGCGGAATGAGCGAGCTCCCCCCGCGAATGTATGCGAAATTGGCCGGGCTCGGGCTGGTTTGATCGCCAGTCTGATCTAGCGGCAGCCGCTTACGCTGGCCGAGCCCTTGGTCGTGACGATGCACGATGGTCTGCCGATCAGTGTCACCGCCGCGACGCCGATCGCGTCGACTTTGGCGGTCTGGGTCGCGGTCAGCTTGACGATGGCGGGCCCCTGTGCGCCGATCACCGCATCCTTGACGCTCAGCGCTTCTCCGTCGAGCGACGACGTGCCGCGGACGATCGCGGTCATTTTGAGCGCCTTGCCGGCCAGCCGCGCGCTCGCCGCGCCGGCCAGTCCGAGCTGGAACTGGTCGACTTCGACCTGGGCGATCA
>JBDSOV010000194.1:0-6481 GCA_039914575.1 Sphingomicrobium sp. | reverse complement strand
TGCCGTCGCGGAAACACACGCGACCGTCGGTCAGTGCAAAAATGGTGTGATCGCGGCCCAGGCCGACATTGTCGCCCGGATACCATTTGGTGCCGCGTTGACGCACGATGATGTTGCCGGCGCGAACAGTTTCGCTGCCGAACTTCTTCACGCCGAGGCGCTTGGACTCTGAGTCGCGACCGTTGCGCGAGGAGCCGCCTGCTTTCTTATGTGCCATCGTTACTTCTTCTTCGCGGGTTTCGCGGCCGCCTTGGGAGCGGCCTTCTTAGCTGGCGCCTTAGCAGGTGCAGCATCTTTTGTCGACGCCTTGGGCGCCGCAGCGGGCTTGGCCGCAGCCTTTTTTGCCGCCGGTGCCTTCTCCGCCACAGGCTTCGCTGCAGGCTTGGCCACCTTGGGCGCGTCAACCTTGGCCGAAGCGGTCTTGGTTTCGGCCTTGGCGGCGGGCTTGGCCTCGGCCTTGGCTTCGGGCTTCCCCTCGGCTTTGCTCGGGGCAGGCTTGTCAGCCTTTTTGCCGCCGATCGAGACGATCTCGATGATCGTGTGCTGCTGGCGATGGCCGGCCTTGCGACGATAATTGTGGCGGCGGCGCTTCTTGAACACCGTCACCTTGTCTGCCTTGGCCTGGGCGATGACCTTGGCCACCACGGTCAAGCCAGCGGTCGACTTCAAGTCGCCGCCTTCGCCAGCGAGGAGGACGTCGGTGATGTCGAACGTGTCGCCTGCCTCTCCGGCCAGTTTCTCGACGACGATCTTATCTCCGGGGGCGACGCGATATTGCTTGCCGCCCGTGCGCACGATTGCGAACATTGGCTTCTTTCCAAAAAAATCCGTGACCGCGCAAAAATGGCCGCAAAAGCCAGGTTCGCGCGGAAAGCGTGCCGACTAAGCGGGGCGGTCGGCGCTGTCAATGGCGTGGGGCGCCGATTGGACCCTAGTGCCGGTGCTGGGGGCGCAGGCGGTAGCGGCCTTCGGCGAAGCGTTCGAACAGGCCATCAATCGCCGGATGGTCGATCTCGCCGCCGTCGTCGTCGGGGATGAGGTTCTGCTGGCTGACATAGGCGATGTAGCTCGACTCGGCATTTTCGGCGAGCAAATGGTAGAATGGCTGGTCGCGGGCCGGGCGCATCGCTTCGGGAATGGCTTCATACCATTCCTCGCTATTGGCGAATATCGGATCGACATCAAAGATCACGCCGCGGAAATCGAGCAGGCGGTGGCGCACCACCTCGCCGATCCCGAAACGGGCCGAAGGCATGGGGGACTCGAACAAGTTGGTCATGCCCCTGAATGTAGTGGCCCCGGCCAGCGAGGCAAGACGGATCGCGCCTCTTTGCAAGCCAGTGAAGCGCTGCTAGAGGCCGCCCCGACCCGACGCCGGCACCACTGCCGGCCAGCGTTTCCTGTCTTGCGGAGAGGTGGCTGAGTGGTCGAAAGCACCGCACTCGAAATGCGGCGTGCCCGTGAGGGTACCCAGGGTTCGAATCCCTGCCTCTCCGCCACACAGCCATGCGGCATTGACTAACCTCGCTTTGCGTCTGCCCGTAGCCGTGCCCCGGCCACTCCGCCCCATCGATAGGGAATGGAGTCGGTATCGAGCGGCAGCCGATAATGATCCGGATCGTCATAATCGTACGCGTTAGATGGAAAATTGATCACCAGCGCATCGATCGAGGCCAAGTTCTGCAGGCCGTGCCATACACCGGGGGGCAATATGACAAAGGTTGGGCGCGGGTCACCGATGAGCAACTCGTTGATCCGGCCGTACGTCGCGCTGTCCTCGCGACCGTCAAACAACACCACTTTCACCAGACCCTGGTTGACGAACAGCCGATCGATGTTGACTGCATGGCAGCTCCAGGCGCCGATCGCGCCAGGGAAGAGTCGGGACTGATAAGCGTGGACGATCGGGAGCCCGCTGGGGTCCCACTCCGGCCGATACATTTCGGTGATGATGCCGTGATCCCGCGGCACGTGGAGCACCTCGCGCACATGGACGCCCGCAATCGGTTCCCGCAATATCTGCCATTCCGCCGTGTTCAGCGGTCGATCCTTCAGCGCCCCCTTGATCAATTGCCTGCTCCCCGATTGAAGGCCGTTGCCGCCTGTGGTTCTCCTGCCGCGTCACCGCCTCGACTGTCCAGCCCCTTGTAGAGGCGACGGCGATCAACCGCTTCTCCCGCCCTTGGGGGCGTCAGCTTCCGGCGCAAGCGAGCGAGCATACCGACCGCTCCCCGCCTTGCCACCTCGCGCACCAGCGCGATGTATCGCGGTGGCGCGATCCGCGCCCGGGCGACAAGATCCGACGCGAGTTCCTCTGCTTCGACATCGTTCGAACGGATCCGTTCCAGCCACGCCGCCTGCTCGTGGCAAGGACGCTCCCTGTAGACGTTGCGGCGGGCTGCAGCGGGCAGCTTGATCGCGGTGAGGCGCGGAACGAAGCGTATCTGCGCTCCCGCCGCGTGAAACCGTCGCCACAGCTCGGCCTCCGGCTCACCGCTAATAGAGCGATAATCGGGCCACCCGCCGGCCTTAGTGAAGAGCGATTTTCGGTGCAGGACGGAGGTGGGCGCAAGCCAGTCTCCAGGAAAATAATCTGGCCAGACATGGCAGCCGTCATCATCCCCTGGCGTGACGTTGCGCACGATGCCGTAAGCGAGATCCGCTCCCTGACCAATTGCCTGCACGAGGCAAGCGAGATGGTGCGGCAGCCACAGATCGTCGTGGCCCAAATAGGCGATGAGTTCGCCTCGCGCCTGGCCCAGGCCCGCATTGTTAGCAGCGGATTGGTGTCCGCTGTTGTCAGGCAAATTCATCCACCGCACGCGCGGATCGCCGATGGTGGCAACGACAGTCTCGCTGTCGTCGGTGCAGCCGTCGCCGACGACGAGCAACTCGAAGTCGTCAAATGTCTGAAGCAGCGCGCTACCGATGGAAAATGGCAGCACCTCGCTCCAGTTCCAGGTGGCCATGATAATTGTTACTCGTGGGACCGCGCTTGTCATAACGACTACCTACCATGAATTAGGCAACGAAAGAGACGCGCCTGACGGCCCGGTTACAGCGCCTCAACAATCGTCGCATTGGCGACGCCGCCGCCTTCGCACATGGTCTGGAGACCGAAGCGACCGCCGCGGGCGCGCAAGGCGTGGACGAGGGTGGCCATCAGCTTGGTGCCGCTCGCGCCCAAGGGATGGCCGAGCGCGATCGCGCCGCCGTTGACGTTGAGGCGGGCAGGGTCGGCGCCGACATCCCGCAGCCACGCCATCGGCACCGGGGCGAACGCCTCATTGACCTCGGCCAGGTCGATGTCGGCAATCGTTCGCCCCGAGCGTTCGAGCGCGCGCAAGGTGGCGGGGATCGGCTCCATCAGCATGATAACCGGGTCGCCGGCGGTGACCGTCATGGTGTCGATCCGGGCGAGCGGGGTGAGGTTGTGAGCCTTCAAGGCGCGTTCGCTGACGATCAGCACGCCGCTGGCGCCGTCGCAGATCTGGCTGGCGTTGCCGGCGGTGATCACGCCGTCGGCATTGATCGTCTTGAGCGATCCGAGTCCTTCCAGCGAAGCGTCGGCGCGGATGCCTTCGTCGGCGGCGTGGCGTTGTGCATGCCCTTCCTTGTCGGTGACGTCGAGGATGACAATCTCGCGGCCAAACGCATTGGCTGCGGTCGCGGCGGCGGCCTTGCGGTGACTGTGACACGCGAAGGCGTCGAGATCGTCGCGGGAGAAGCCATATTGTCTGGCGATCATCTCGGCGCCGGTGAACTGGCTGAACTCGGTAACCCCAAAGCGGTGCTTGATGCTTTGCGGCCATGGCCCGATGCCGATTCCGGCCTGCATCGGCAGGAGGATCGGGAGCCCCATCGGTACACGGGTCATGCTCTCGACACCGGCCGCGATGACCACGTCCTGGACCCCGCTCATCACCGCCTGAGCGGCGAAATGCACCGCCTGCTGCGAGCTTCCGCACTGGCGGTCGATGGTTACCGCGGGGACGCTTTGGGGAAGGTTGGAAGCGAGCACCATGTTGCGGCCGACGTGGAAGCTCTGCTCACCGATCTGGCCGACGCATCCGACGATCACGTCCTCAATCGCCGCGGGGTCGATGCCGCTGGTCTCGACGATGCGGTTGAGCACCGCCGCGCCGAGATCGACCGGGTGCCAATCCCTTAGCGCGCCGCCACGTTTCCCGCCTGCAGTGCGATAGGCTTCGACGATATAGGCTTCGGCCATGTGATTCTCCCTTGCGCGCTTACAAAGCGGGTGGGGCCGAGAATCAAGCCATAGGAGTCAGCGAGGCGTGGGCTTCTTGGCCTTGAGCCGTTCCTCGAGCTCTGAAATTTCCCAATAATCGTTGCGGCTGAACGGCAGCAGGGGTTTCAGAGCAGCGAAGCTGGCGCAGCCCAGAGCATGTTTCAGTGCCTCGAGCCGGTCGAATGCCGCGCCAGCCTCGACCTCGACCTTCGACACGTCGTCGACCTGGTCGTGAAGCGCATCCTCCGCGGTCCAGGCGAGGAAGGTCAATTGCTCGCAATATTCGCGGATATTCTTGCCCGTCGCGGGGTCCGAACGAGCGACCAGTGCGGCAATCCTGCGCCCGCTGTCGTCGGCCGGATAACCGCCCGATTGCCACGCCTCAAGCGCGACGCGGTGAAGTTCGCGTTCGTGGCTCAGCCATTTCTGCGCCTCGACCGCGCCGAAGCGGAACATGCCCATGATCAGGAACGGCGCGATGGCGAGCGTGGAAATGAGCGCGATCATCGGCTGGTCGGGGAACTGGTTGAACGCGGTATGGATCGCCACCGCGCCGAAAAAACCGGGGACGAACCACAATAGGTTGAAGTTGAATTCAGCGACGGTGCCCCGGGTTTCGCGCTCGGCGAATTCATGCGCGGAGGCGGCCAGCACCGCGACCGCGCAGCCGTGCATCACTGCCGTGCCAAGCCCGCGCACCATCCAAGTAGGTGGCGGCATTCCGGGAAAGCGGGTCAGGTAGACGATATTCTCAATCACCGAGAAACCGGCGCCGATGGCAAAGCCCGAGATCACCGCATCGAGCTTGAAGCCGATGCGGTTGAAATAGAATAATCCGACAATCGCCAGGCCCTTGATGAATTCCTCGACCCACGGCGCGGCGAAGCGGCTGTAGTTGGAATAACCGAGCGGCAGCTGGTCGAGGAAGATGCCGCTTACCGGATAAGCGATGGCAGCGGTGATCCCGCCCAGCGCGAGCAGGCCGAGCGTTTCCCAGGTGGTCATCAGCTTGAACACGTCGAGCCAGATGAACATCATCAGCATGACCAGCACCGGCACCAAAGCGACCGACCAGTTGGTGAGCTCGAGAATCATAAACGCAAGCCTACATGATTTTGAGCGAAGCGAGCAGTTCCGTTTTCTGGTAGCGGCCGTCCTCGAACCCGCCCGCCGCACCGATCGAGAATATCATCGGCAGTCGAAGCGCGACGGTGAAGTTCAAATCGACCTGTCCGCCAAGATTCATATAATCGTGGTTTTTGCCGTCGGCATCGCGGGTCAGCATCGTGCCTGCGAACAACGCCGGGCGGGCGTAGCTCAGGTAGAAAGCGGGGGCGCCGATCTCGGCGAAGCGGATCGGCGGCAAATTGACTTCGCCGGTCAGCTTGACGAAGCGGCGGGCGCTGATCTGGTCGATCTCGAACCCCGGGAAGCTCTCGATCTCGCGGTAGCGTTTCTCGGGCCGGTTATCGACGTAATTGTTGCGGAACGAGCCGAAGTAGAAACTGCCGAGCGGACTCTCCGCTTTGCCCCCGGCGATCCCGGCATGAGCATAGATCCACGCCGAGGCGTTGGAGATCGGCAAAGGCACGCCGTAATCGAGCCCGAGCTGGAGCTTGGGGAAGCTGTCGCTCTCGGCAAAATCCATTGTCCCGATCGCGCGCCATGCGATGCCCTTTTCATGGTCGACCCCGCCCAACGACTTGCGGGTGTTGGTATATTTGACCCCGCCTTCGAGGGAGAAGACGTTTTTCGGGCTGGTGATGTTCTGCGCCGAGGGCAACTGAGCGAGCCCGAAATAGGCCGCCGCCGAGCCGAAGAAATCGAGCTGGCGGGGGGGGTCGTAAATCCGGTTCTTGTTCCAGCTGAGGATGAAGGCGTCGCCTTTGCGGCTGCGCTCGACCGGGCCGAACAGATCGTAAAAGTCGGCACCATTATGTTTATATTCGGCCGACCAATTGAGGGTCTTATATTTGAGGCCGAGGTGGAGCCGCTCACGGTTGGGCAATTTGTTGAACGGCGAGATGCTGATCGTCGCGTCGAACTGGCTGAACTGCATCGGGTCTTCGAAGTGGAAATAATAGCCCGGCGAATAGCTGCCCTGATAGCCCTGGAGAATGGGGTATGCCGCGGCCAGCTTCATGCGCTCCACCGGGCGATATTTGCCACGCTCGGTGACCAAAGGATCGAGGTCGATCTTGGCGGGTGAGCCGACGCCCCATTGCTTCA
>JBDSOV010000148.1:0-2706 GCA_039914575.1 Sphingomicrobium sp. | reverse complement strand
TGTTCAAGGACGAGGTCCGCGTGCTCGGCAAAGAGCTAGGACTCCCGCCCGCATTCGTCGGCCGCCACCCATTCCCCGGCCCCGGCCTCGCCATCCGCATCCCCGGCGAAGTCGACAAGGCGAAGTGCGACATCCTCCGCAAGGCCGACGCCATCTATCTCGAGGAAATCCGCAGCGCCGGCTTGTACGACGCGATCTGGCAGGCGTTCGCGGTGCTGCTGCCGGTGCGCACCGTCGGCGTGATGGGCGACGCGCGCACTTACGACAGCGTGTGCGGGCTGCGCGCGGTGACCAGTGTTGACGGCATGACCGCCGACATCTACCCGTTCGACGCCGCCTTCCTGAGCCGCTGCGCGACGCGGATCATCAACGAAGTGCCGGGCATCAACCGCGTGGTCTACGACTATACCAGCAAGCCGCCGGGGACGATTGAGTGGGAGTGAGCGGCGTCAACGCCGCGCGCGATCGCCCTGCCGCTCATTGTGCCGCGCTGCCCGCCTTTTCGCGGCGCCGTCTGGCCGCTATGTTGAGCGCTTCGACCCCCGCCGAGAAGGCCATGGCGGCGTAAACATAGCCTTTGGGAACGTGAACGCCGAAGCCATCGGCGATCAGCACTGCCCCGATCATCAGGAGGAAACTCAGCGCGAGCATCACGACGGTCGGATTGTGGTTGATGAAGTTGGCAAGCGGGTCAGCGGCGAACAGCATCACCAGCACCGCCACGACGACCGCGACGACCATGATCGGCAGATGCTCGGTCATGCCGATGGCGGTCAGGATCGAGTCGATCGAGAAGACCATGTCGAGCAGCAGGATCTGGACGATCGCCGCGCCGAACCCGATCGCCGCCCTCGAGGTGTCGAACACATCCGCGTTCGGCACCGGATCGACGTTGTGGTGAATTTCCTTGGTGGCCTTCCACACCAGGAACAGGCCGCCGGCGATGAGGATCAAGTCGCGCCAGGAGAACAGCGTCTCGAAGCTCGGCTCGCCATTCGCGCCCGGCGAACCGGCGAGGCCAAGATCGAATACCGGCGCGGTCAGCCCCACCAACCAGGCGATCGTCGACAACAGTGCCAGCCGCATCCCCAGGGCCATCGCAATGCCCAGGCGGCGGGCTTTTTGCCGCTGCGCCTCGGGTAGTTTGTTCGAGAGGATTGAAATGAAGATGAGATTGTCGATGCCGAGCACGACTTCCATCACCAGCAGAGTCGCCAACGCCGCCCACGCCGCGGGCTCGTTCATCAGCGCCACAATTTGATCCATCGAAAAACCTTTCCGGCCGGCGGACGACGTTCGGTCTGCCGGCGCCATTCGCGCCGGGATTGTCCAGCGACGCAGCGCCCAAGGTGTGCCCCCGCCGATCACGTCGGCGACGGCACCGCGGTCTAGTCAAACAATTCGGACAGGAAGGACCTTTTCGGTTTGCGGCGACCGTCATTGCGATAGCTCCGGTCGTCGCGATAGTCGCGCGGCGAGGAATATTCCTGCCATGCTCCCGATTGTGGCTGGGCCGGCCGTTGGACAGGCTCGCTGTCCGCCGCACTGCGCTCCAACATCTTGTCGAGTTCGCCGCGATCGAGCCACACGCCGCGGCAAGTGGGGCAATAATCGATCTCGATTCCCTGTCGCTCCGACATTGTCAGAACAGTCTGGTCGAGGGGGCAGAGCATTCCTGCGCTGCGGTCGTTGCTAGCCATTGTCTAATCCTCTTGGCGCTGGCCGGTGAGCGCCGGCAGCGGTTGCACGAACTGCGGGAGAGCGAGAGCTTGTCCTTGCCCTCCCGCTGCTGCGGCTTCGAATCGCGGTCGAAGCACTTGGTCGATCGAGTTACAGGCCTGCTTGGGTGCCGATCTGTCGCGCGCGAAGGCGCCGGTAAAGGTGATCCTTGACCGCCAGCCGCAGCTTCTTGAGCCGCAAGAGCTTGATGCGGTCGGGGAACCGACGCCGCAGTTCGCCGCGAATCTCGTCGTCGAGCTTCCGGTGGACCAGGGTCAGTCTGTAGATCAATTCTTTCATAGCCGCTCTCCCTTCGATGAGGATCGATCGGGGGCACTACGATGCAGAAGAAGTGAGCCGTGAAGAACCTGCACCGAGAGCTATCCCGATGCGGTCCGACATCACGGTCGTTCAAAGGAACGACCGCCAGAGGGGCCCGGTCCGCAGTGCATGCGGTAAAGCAACGCCGAGGCCAGTCAAGCGGCATGACGGCGATCGGAGGGGCGCCGCGCGAGCGAGGTTGCGCTCGACGCCGCGACGGCGCAATTCGGGTTCCGGTCAAACGGGGGAATCGAAATGGACGAACAAGCACAAGCGACGACCGAAATTCCGGCGTGGTTTTGGATCGGCGCCGGGCTGGCGCTGGTGTGGGAAGCGATCGGCGGCTTCATGTATATCAGCCAAGTCACGGCCGACCCGGCCACGCTGCCGCTCGACCAGCGCGCGATGATCGAGGCGGCGCCGATGTGGATGACCGCGGCGTTCGCCGTGTCGGTGTGGAGCGGGCTGGCGGGGGCCGCGCTGCTGCTGATGCGCCGCAAGCTGGCGGTGCCGCTGCTGCTGGTGTCGCTGGTCGCCGTGGCGATCCAGTTTTCAGCGCTGCTGCTGGTTCCCGCGCTGCGCGACCGGACCCAGTCGGATGCCTATCTGCTGCCGATCATCATTCTGGTTGCCGGCTACGCGATTTTCATGCTCGCGCGTATCGCC
>JBDSOV010000226.1:0-6321 GCA_039914575.1 Sphingomicrobium sp. | reverse complement strand
GCCAATGGAGAGCTCGACACCAGCTATGATCTCAACCTGTCGGACATTGCCGAGGTGTGGCGGCGCGGAAGCGTAATTTCGTCGTGGCTGCTCGACCTGATCTCGATCGCGCTGGCGGAGGATCAGTCGCTGTCCAAATTCTCCGGCCGTGTGGCGGATTCGGGCGAAGGTCGCTGGACGATCGACGCGGCGATGGAGGAAGCGGTCCCGGTCGATGTGCTCGCCGCCTCCCTGTTCGCGCGCTACCGCAGCCGGGTCGAGGAAAGCTATGCCGACCAGATGCTGTCCGCGATGCGCTTCGGCTTCGGCGGGCATGTCGAGATGCCGCAGTAAACCGCGACGGCGGCAGTGAGCCCAATTTTCCCGATCGATGCCGTTTTGCCCGAGCTGTTGGCCGCGCTTGGGGACGGGTCGCGGGCGCTGCTGGTGGCGCCGCCGGGGGCGGGAAAGACGACCCGGGTGGCGCCAGCGTTACTCGATGAGGAGTGGTGCGGCGGGCTGGTCCTGCTGCTCGTCCCGCGTCGGCTCGCGGCGCGTGCGGCTGCGGAGTATATGGCACGCGAGCGGGGCGAGGCGGCCGGGGCGACGATCGGCTATCAGACCCGGCTCGACAGCAAGGTCGGCAAGGCCACCCGGATCATCGCGATGACCCATGGCGTGTATCTCGCGCGGTTGCAGGAGGATCCCGAGCTTGGCGGCGTGTCGGCGGTGCTGTTCGACGAAGTTCACGAGCGCAGCCTCGACAGCGATCTCGCGTTGGCGCTGACGCTCGACGCGGCGGCGGAATTGCGGCCCGATTTGCGCCTGATCGCCATGTCGGCGACGCTCGACAGCGACCGCTTCGCGGCCTTGCTCGATCACCCGCCGCTGATCGAAAGCCAGGGCAAGAGCTTCCCGCTCACCATTCAGTGTGAGGGCCGCGACGCCCATGCGCGGATCGAGCCGCAAATGGCCGCCGCGGTGCGCCGCGCCTTGGCCGATCATGCCGGCTCATTGCTCGCCTTCCTGCCCGGCGTTGCCGAGATCGAGCGCACCGCCGAGGCGCTGGGCAATTTGCCGCCGGATGTCATCCTCCACCGGCTCCACGGCCAGGTTGATCCAGCCGCCCAGCGCGCTGCCCTCGCCCCACCTGCGCCCGGCACGCGCAAGCTGGTGCTGGCGAGCAGCATTGCCGAGACCAGCGTGACGCTCGACGATGTGCGAATCGTCGTCGACAGCGGGCTGGCGCGGCGACCCCGCTATGATCGCGGGGCCGGGCTTACCCGGCTGGTGACCGAACGCGCCTCCCGTGCCGCGATCACCCAGCGCGCGGGCCGCGCTGCACGGCAGGCGCCGGGAGTCGCGATCCGGCTGTGGGAGGAAGCCGCGACTGCCGCTTTGCCCGCGCACGACCCGCCGGAAATTCTCGAAGCGGACCTGTCCAGCCTGGTGCTGACCTGCCTGCTGTGGGGCGAGTCCGACCCGGCGCGGCTGCCGTTTCTCGATCCACCGCCTGGCCCCGCGCTCGACGAGGCGCGGGCGCGGCTGGCGCGGATCGGCGCGCTCGATGATGATGGCCGGCTGTCGGCGCACGGCAAGGCGGTCGCCGGCATCCCGCTCGACCCGCGGCTGGCGCACATGCTGATCGCGGCGCGATCGCGCGGCTTCGGAGTGGCGGCGGCGGAGGCAGCGGTGTTGCTGACCGAGCGCGGGCTGGGTGGAAATGACGCCGACCTCGAGGCTCGGCACCGGCGATGGCGCAATGAGCGCGGGCCGCGCGCCGAGGCGGCGAGAAGGATGGCGGCGCGGTGGGCCGCACCCTTTAGCACCTCGACGTCTGACGGGCTGGGACAAGCCATCGCCCTCGCATTCCCCGAACGTTTGTCGCGCAAGCGCGATTCGTCTGGTGAGCAGTGGCAGTCGGTAGGTGGACGCGGATTTCGGCTCGACCCGACGTCGCCGCTTGCCCGGAGCGAGTGGCTGGCGGTGGCGGAGGTTGCGGGGGCGGCATCGGGGGCGCGGATATTGTCGGCGGCGGCGCTCGACCTCGGCGAAGTCGAGGCGCTGTACGGCGACCGCATCGAGGCGTTCACCAATGTCCGCTTCGACCCCGTCAGCGCCGCGATCAGCGCCACCAAGGGCAGGCGCCTGGGCGCGATCCGACTGTCGTCGGCGCCCGACCCCAAACCCGACCAGATGGCGATCGAGGCGGGATTGATCGATGCGGTGCGGCGCCATGGCCCCGCGATCCTGCCGTGGAGCGACAGCGCCATCGCGCTGCGCCGCCGCACCGCCTTCGCCGCCGCGCATGATCCGACGATTCCCGATTTGAGCGATACCGCGTTGATCGAGCGGATCGACGAATGGTTGCCCTCGCTGCTCACCGGCAAGCGGCGGCTCGATGCGATCGACCCCGGCGCGCTGCGCAACGCGCTCGACGGCCTGCTCGGCTATGAAGCCGGTCGCGCCATCGACCGGCTGACCCCGACCCATTTCACCTCCCCCGCAGGCGCCGCTTATCCGATCGATTATGGCGCACCCGGCGGCCCGACGGTCGAGGTGCGGGCGCAGGCACTGTACGGGCTCAAGGATCATCCCACCGTCGCGGGCGGCCGTGTTCCGCTGACCCTCGCCATCACCAGCCCGGCGCATCGCCCAATCCAGACTACCAAAGATTTGCCCGCCTTCTGGGCCGGAAGCTGGCGCGAGGTCGCCAAGGAAATGCGCGGGCGCTATCCGCGCCATCCGTGGCCCGACGATCCCGCCAGCGCCCCGCCGACTTTGCGCACCAAGCGCGCCTCCTCTTGATTCCGCGCCTCCCTTGCGCCAATCGCAGCCCATGACTGTCGCCCGCATCGTCGAAGAGCAGCGCAAGACCACCCAGTCGGGCAAGGCCAAGGTCGGCCGCTGGACGCTGGAATATGAGCGCAAGGAAGCGCTCCGCCCCGATCCGCTGACCGGTTGGGCAGGGAGCGGTGACACCAATACCCAGCTGCGCCTGAGTTTCGACAGCAAGGACGAAGCCCTGGCCTATGCCGCGACCAAGGGGCTCGAAGTCCACCTCGTCCCCGCACCCCCGGCAGCGCTCAAGCTCCAGGCCTACGCCGACAATTTTCGCTAGGGTCTAGCCGGTGCCTCTTTCTTCGAGGAACGCCTTCATCATCGGCTGCAGGTTACTGTTGTAGGAAGCGATGACGTTGCGCGGGCCGGCGGACTCGAAATGGCTCAGCAACGTCGATCCGTCCCAATAATGGATCGCATAGGCTGGCGCGTCGGCGATGATCAGCGCGCGGCCATCGGGATGCAGCGGATCGACATCCTCAAAGTCGAGTGCAATCTGCGGCGCGGTCGAAGCGGCGACCACCAGCCTTTTGCCGGCGAAGCCGGTGGCGATCGGGCGGTGGACGTGGCCGGCGAGGACCGCGACCACCTGCTTGGCAGGGCGGATCACCTTTTCGACCCGTTGGACCCACTCTTCGCACGGAAGTGCACTCATCCAGGTGATGCCGGTGTCGACCGGCGGGTGGTGCATGACGACAATCGTCGGCACCTGCTTCTTTTCGCGCAGGCGGGCGCGCAACCATTTCGTCCTTAGCTCGCACACCATGCCGCCATGGCGGCCCGGATCGAGCGTATCGACCACCACAAAGCGCAATCCACCGTGCTCGGTCTCATATTGGATGAACCCGTTTTCGTCGGTCGGAACCTCGGGCAAAACCTCCCGCATTCCCTCGCGGCTGTCATGGTTGCCGACCGCCCAGAGGAGCGCGCCCTGCCAGCGCTTCACCAAGGATTCCATGTGCCGATAGGCGCGCTTGTCGTCGCCATTTTCGACCAGATCACCGCTTACTATCAGCAAATCGGGCTTGGGGTTCATCTCGTTCAATTGGTCGATGACCACGTTTAACCGCCGAACATTGAGCTCGTGCGGATTGTTGCGGTCGAAACCGATGTGCAGATCGGTAATCTGCGCAATCAGCATGGCGCGCTTGCCTTCTTCATCGACAATTGCACCGCATCCCCCCGAAGTCCCGTCGCGTGATGCGGGCCCGTCGCTCTTTCTATAAACGAGCCGCGCGCCAACGCCAGCTTGCGCATCGCGCGGCTCCAAGCCATGATCCGCCCGCCGAGCTAGGGGGAAAGTGAGTTACCCGCGTATCGACCTCGTGGTCGGAACCCGCCCGGAAGCAATCAAGCTTGCGCCAATTGCCGTCGCTTTGGCGGCACAAGGCGTAGTACCGCGCATCCTGTTCACCGGCCAGCATCCGCTCGACCCCGCCGAGCATGGCCTGAACCCGTTCGACCGGGTGGCGCTCGATTGCCCGGGCAAGCGCAACCCGTTGGCCCATTCGGACGCGGTGGCGCGGGCGATGGCCCATGTCCTCGACGACCCGCCCGCCTTGCTCGTCGTCCAGGGCGATACGTCGAGCGCGCTCGGCGGAGCGATGGCGGCGTTTGCCGCAGGGGTGCCGATCGCCCATGTCGAGGCCGGCCTACGCAGTTTCGACCCCGCCATGCCGTGGCCCGAGGAACAGAACCGAATCGCCATCGACCGGCTGGCGACCCTGCTGTTCGCGCCGACCGCGACCAGCGCGGCCAATCTGCGCGCCGACCGGGTTAGCGGGGCGATCAGCATCACCGGTAATAGCGGGATCGATGCGTTGCTGGCCGTGCTCGATCGGCTTGGTCCGGCCGAACCGCGCGATCCCGGCGAACAATTGCGATTGCTCGTCACCTGCCACCGGCGCGAGAATTGGGGGCGACCGATGCGCGCCGTCACCGCCGCGCTCAACCATCTGGCGCATCATGAGGCGGTCGACATCCGGGTCGTGCTCCACACCAATCCGGCGATGGCCGAGGCGATGCGACGAGCGTTGAAACCGAGTCCTGCGGTCGAATTGCTCGCCCCGCTGGGCCATCCCGACATGATCGCCGCGATGCGACGGGCCGATGTGCTGTTGAGCGACTCGGGCGGGGTGCAGGAGGAAGCACCGGCGCTGGGCGTGCCGCTGTTGGTGCTGCGCGACAAGACCGAACGGCCCGAAGGGATTGCCAGCGGCAACATGATTCTTGCCGGGACCGACCGCGACCGGATCATTGCGTTGGTCATGGAGCTCAAAGATCCCCAGGTTCGGGCCGCGATGAGCCGACCCTGCCTGCCTTATGGCGACGGCCAGTCGGGGCCACGGATCGCGGCGGCGATGATCGCATGGATCGACCGACAAGGCGGCGCGATGCGGGCTGCGGGGTGACCCGATTGACTAGGCGGGGTGGGTCGAGCATATGCGCCCCCTTGCCGGACGGCCCCTTCGTCTAGCGGTTAGGACGTCGCCCTCTCACGGCGGTAACACGGGTTCGATTCCCGTAGGGGTCACCAATTTTCACGGCTCCGGTCACACTGCGAGCATCATATGCTGCGGGCTGTCAGAAACTCGACGATTTGGGTCGCCGCATCTTCGGCCAAGGTTGGTGAAGTTATTGTTATGTCTGGATTTTCAGGAACTTCATAGGGGCTGTCGATGCCGGTGAAGTTGGCCAATTCGCCGCTGCGCGCCTTGGCGTAAAGCCCTTTGACATCGCGCTTCTCGGCTTCGGCCAGCGGGGTGTCGACGAAGATTTCGACATATTCGCCCTCGGGCAACATCGCTTTCACCATCGCGCGTTCGGCGCGAAACGGGGAGATGAAGGCGGTGATCACGATCAGCCCGGCATCGGCCATCAACCGCGCCACCTCGCCGACGCGGCGGACATTCTCGATCCGGTCGGCGTCGGTGAACCCGAGATCCTTGTTGAGCCCGTGGCGGACATTGTCGCCATCGAGCAAGAAGGTGTGGCGGCCCATCGCGTGGAGCTTCTTTTCGACCAGATTGGCGATGGTCGACTTGCCCGCGCCGGACAGGCCGGTGAACCACAGCACGGCGGGCGTTTGTTGCTTCAACCGGGCGTGCGCCTCGCGGCTGACGTCGAGCGCCTGCCAGTGGATATTGTGGGCCCGGCGAAGCGCGAAGTGGAGCATCCCCGCGGCGAGCGTGGCGTTGGTCAATTTGTCGACCAGGATGAAGCCCCCAAGCGCGCGGCTGTCGGAATAAGACTCGAACACCAACGATCGGTCGGTGGTCACTTCGGCGACGCCGATGTCGTTCAGTTCCAGTGTCTTGGCGGCGAGATGTTCGCCGCTGTCGACGGCCAGCGCATATTTGGGCGCGGCGATGGTGGCGGAGACGGTCTGCGTAGCGAGCTTCAGCCAATATGCGCGGCCAGGGAGCAACGGCTCGTCGTCCATCCACACGATCGAGGCCTCGAACTGGTCGGCGACTTCCGGAGCATCTCCCGCGGCGGCGA
>JBDSOV010000060.1:0-6408 GCA_039914575.1 Sphingomicrobium sp. | reverse complement strand
GTTTCTGACTGCCGGCGGGAAATCACGCGACCACAGCAAATTGCCGCCTTTCCCACGCAATAGCGTTAAGTTTACCCCGGCTTGCTGGCCTCTGGCATTCCCGCCAATTTTGAAAATCAGGTCAGGTCGCGCTTCTCCCCCTTGCTCTACCAGCTGGAGCGCATGGGCATTGGATGACTGGAGACTGCCGAGCTGGACGAAAAGGTCATTGGCGAGTCCAGCGGCTGCCTGGCTGCCATCGGCAGGTCGAACGGCCACGACCGGGACTTCCGGTTGCGATTGCCAGGGCCGCCAAAAGATCAGCGCGGCGATCAAGATGACTGCTAATGCTCCCCCAAGCGCAAAGAAGCGGTTCAGTCGGGGTGTGACTCGCTTGGACGCTGTCGCAATGCTCTCGCCTTTTTCGCCGCTGCCAAGTGACTCGACGGCGCCAAGCATCTCTTGAAACTGCGCCGCGTTCGCTTTCCCTTTCCAACGCGACAAATCGGTCGTCTGATACTGGCGAAACCCGAGCGGCGGCTCGACCTTGCCGATCATGGCGGGAACCAATCTTCCTGTATCGCGCCCTGCCGCCGCCTCGTCGCGCACCCATGCACTATCGACAGATCGCTCGGACCACAGGACAATGACCGCGTCGGCGGCTTTCAGCGCTTGTTCGATTTCCTTGGAATATTGGGCACCGCTCTTAATGTGCCGGTCCCACCACACCGAATGGCCGGCGGTCTCGAGCGCGCGCGCTATCCGTTGTGCCTTGGCCTTATCCTCACGGTCATAGCTCAGGAACACGCTCGCCATCGCCAGCCCCCTTTGTCACGGCAAGGTGCGATCAAAAGCGGGCCTAGGCAAGCGACATCGCCATCAAGGCGGTTGGCAGCGGGGCGGGGGCGTCTTAAAGCGCGTGTCGCCCCGTTCGTTTCGTGATCGGCCAACTGGCCAAGGAGAGAGCATGACCCGCCCGCGCTTCAACCGCATCCTGCTGAAGTTGTCGGGCGAGGCGTTGATGGGGTCGGGCCAGTTCGGGATCGACCAGGCCGCGGTCGCCAGCCTCGCCGGCGAAGTGAAATCGGCGCGCGATCAGGGCTTCGAATTGTGCCTCGTCATCGGCGGCGGCAACATTTTCCGCGGCATGGCCGGCGCCGCCAAGGGCATGGACCGCGCCCAGGCCGATTATATGGGCATGCTGGCGACGGTGATGAACGCGCTGGCGATGCAAAATGCGCTTGAGCAAATCGGGGTCGAGACCCGCGTCCAGTCGGCGATCAAGATGGACCAGGTGTGCGAGCCGGTGATCCGCCGAAGAGCCGAGCGCCATCTCGCAAAAGGCCGGGTGGTAATCTTCGCCGCCGGAGTCGGCAGCCCCTATTTCACCACCGACACCGGCGCTGCACTGCGCGCTGCCGAGATGAAGTGCGATGCCTTGTTCAAAGGCACCAGCGTCGACGGTGTCTACGATGCCGACCCGAAAAAGGTCAAAACCGCCAAGCGCTACGATACCATCGGGTTCGACCGCGTCCTCGCCGACGATTTGAAGGTGATGGACGCCTCGGCGGTGGCACTATGCCGCGACAATGATATTCCGATCGTCGTGTTCAACGTCCGTCAGCCCGGCAATCTGGCCGAAGTGCTGGCCGGACGGGGAATTGCGACAATCGTTCAAGACGGGAGTGAATAATGGCGACGTATGACAAGGCTGACCTGCAGCGCCGGATGCACGGCGCGGTCGAGGCGCTCAAGCACGATCTCGGCGGGCTTCGCACAGGGCGTGCCTCGACCGCCTTGCTCGATCCAGTGCAGGTCGAGGTCTATGGCGCCAACATGCCGCTCAACCAGGTGGCGACGGTCTCGGTCCCCGAGCCGCGGCTGATCTCGGTCCAGGTGTGGGACAAAGGCAATGTCGGTCCGGTCGAGAAAGCAATCCGCTCGGCCGGGCTCGGATTGAACCCGATCACCGACGGGACGATGATCCGCCTGCCGATCCCCGACCTGACCGAGGAACGGCGCAAGGAACTGGCCAAGCTCGCAGGCCAATATGCCGAGAAAGCCCGCATTGCGGTGCGCAACGTCCGCCGCGACGGGATGGACCATTTGAAGGTCGACGAGAAAAAGCACGATATCAGTGAAGACGAGCGCAAGCGGTTCGAGGTCGAGGTCCAGAAACTGACCGACGACACGATCAAGGAGATCGACTCCGCGGCCCACGCCAAGGAACAGGAAATCCTCGGACGGTGACCCACCCGATAACTCCGTTCGTGTCGAGCGACGTCGAGATCTGTCCCTCGACGACGCTTGGGAGTAACGGGGTTAGTGTACCCAAACATGTCGCGATCATCATGGACGGCAATGGTCGCTGGGCTGCCAAGCGCGGAATGCCCCGCGCCGCCGGCCATCGCGCCGGGGCCGAAGCGGTGCGCAAGACCCTGCGCGCTGCGGCCGAGGCTGGGGTCGAAGTCCTCACATTATACGCATTCTCGTCCGAAAATTGGCGCCGGCCGGAGGAGGAAGTCAGCGACCTCAAGGGCTTGCTGAGCTATTATGTCGACAAGGAATTGCACACGCTCGAGAGTGAGGGCGTTCGGCTGCGGTTGATCGGCGACCCGGCGGCGTTCGGCCCGCAGCTCGAAGCACGGCTGATGAGCGCGGTCGGGCGGACCGCCGCCAATCGCCGTCTGACGTTGGTGGTGGCCCTCAATTATGGCTCGCGCGGGGAGATTGTAGCCGCCGCGCGCCGCCTCGCGGAGGAAGTGCAGGTCGGCACGCGCGATCCGGCGAGCATCGATGAAACCGCCCTCGACCAGGCTATGCAGACCGCCGAACTGCCGCCGCTCGACCTGCTGATCCGCACCTCGGGCGAGGTGCGTTTGTCCAATTTCCTGCTGTGGCAGGCGGCCTATGCCGAATTAATGTTCGTCGACACGTTGTGGCCCGATTTTGACGGCGACGCTCTGACCGACGCGCTCGGTGTGTTTGCCGCTCGCCAACGCCGGTTCGGCGGCCGATGAGCGAATTGCTGGTCCGCAGCATCGCCGCGCTCGTCATGGCGGTCATCGCGCTGATCGCGGCCTTCCTCGGGGGATATGTTTTCGCGATATTGGTCGCGATTGCCGCTGGCGCGATGTTCGTCGAGTGGCGCCGGCTGACCGAAAGCTGGGGCACCGGATGGGCCGTGGCCGGCTTCGTCTATGCGTTGCTCCCCGCGCTTGCCTTGCTGTGGCTGCGCGACCGCGCGCCGCAAGGGCTCGAGCTGATATTCTGGGTGTTCATCGTCACCTGGACGACCGACATCGGCGCCTACTTCGCCGGGCGCGCGATCGGCGGGCCCAAGCTGGCGCCGTCGATCAGTCCCAACAAGACCATCGCTGGGCTGATCGGCGGAATGGTCAGCGCCGGTCTCGCGGGCTGGGCATGGACCCAATATGTTATGCTGCCGGTGTCGCTAATCTGGCTCGCGCCCGCCTTCGCCGCCGCGGCGCAGGGCGGCGATCTGTTCGAAAGCTGGCTCAAGCGCAGCGCCGGGGCCAAGGACAGCGGCACGATGCTGCCGGGCCATGGCGGGATCCTCGACCGGCTCGATGGTCTGGTGGTGGTCGCCACGTTGACCGCGCTGTTGCAGGCCGGCGGGCTGCTATGAGGCGGCGCATCTCGATCCTTGGGGCAACCGGATCGGTTGGCACCTCGACACTCGATCTGGTCGAGCGTCATCCCGACCGGTTCGAAGTGGTGGCATTGACCGCCGCGACCAACGCCGCCGCGCTCGCCGACTGTGCCCGCCGCACCGGCGCCAAACTCGCGGTGATCGTCGACGAGCGCAAACTCGATGAGTTACGAGATGCGCTGGCGGGGACCGGCTGTCGCGCCACCACCGGGCATGACGCCATGCTCGAGGCCGCGGCGGGGGACGCCGAATGGGTGATGGCGGCGATCGTCGGCTGTGCCGGGCTCGAGCCGGTGATGGCGGCGGTCGAGGCGGGGCGGACAATCGCGCTCGCCAACAAGGAGGCGCTAGTCACCGCCGGCTCTCTGATGACCGACGCCGCCAAGCGCTACGGCGCAACCATTCTTCCGGTGGACAGTGAACATAACGCTATTTTCCAATGTCTTGCTGGCAATAGTCATGATAGCGTCGCAAGACTGATCCTGACTGCCAGCGGGGGTCCGTTCCGCACTTGGGCCAAGGCCGACATGGATGTCGCCCTCCCCGAACAGGCGCTGGCCCATCCCAATTGGTCGATGGGCGCCAAAATCTCGATCGACAGCGCGACGATGATGAACAAGGGGCTCGAATTGATCGAGGCGCATCATCTGTTCGGACTGCCGTCGGAACGGATCGATATTTTGGTTCACCCGCAATCGGTGATCCATTCGATGGTCGAATATGTCGACGGCTCGGTGATCGCGCAGCTTGGCTCGCCCGACATGCGAATCCCGATCGCCCATGCGCTCGCCTGGCCCGAGCGGATCGCGACCCGCGCCGAGACGCTCGACCTGGTCAAGATCGCAAATTTGTCGTTCGAGCCGCCCGACGAGGCACGATTCCCGTCGCTCCGGCTGGCGCGCGCTGCACTCGAAAGCGGGAAGGGAGAGGCGATCGTCCTCAACGCCGCCAATGAGCTGGCTGTCGCTGCCTTCCTCGATCGCCGGATTGCGTTCGGCGACATTGCCGAAACAGTCGAGCGCGCCATCGAGCAAACCGCAGCACCCGCACCGGGATCGATCGCCGAGGTCATCGACATCGACCGCTCAGTCCGCCACAAGGTTGGCCAATACCTGTCATCCACGGTCGCCTGATGCTTTCCCAACCGCCGGTCTGGTTCATCTTTATCGCGTTTCTGGCGGCGCTCGGGCCGTTGATCATCGGCCATGAGCTCGGCCATTATTGGGTGGCGCGCTGGTTAGGCGTCGGGTCAGAGGCGTTCTCGATCGGCTTCGGCAAGGAAATCGCGGGCTGGACCGACAAGCGCGGGACCCGTTGGAAGATCGGCATCTTGCCGCTTGGCGGCTTTGTGAAGTTCATCGGCGACGCCGACCCCACCAGCACTAAAGATCATAGCGATGATTTGTCGGCTGAGCAGCGGCGCCAAAGTTTTCACCTCCGCCCGCCGTGGCAGCGCTTCCTGATCGTGCTCGCCGGGCCGTTGACCAACTTCCTCATCGCGATCCTGATCTTCGCTGCATTCTTCGCGGCTTATGGCGTTCCCCAGACTCCAAATGTTGTCAGCGCGGTGGTGACGGGCGGCGCCGCCGAGCGTGCCGGAATTCAACCCGGCGACCGCATCGTCGAGATTGCCGGCCGCTCGACCCCGAGCTTCGAGGATCTGCAGAGGGTCGTCATGCTCCGCCCGGCGGAGCGCGTCGAGGTTCGCGTCGAGCGCGATGGCCGCCCGCTGGTCCTGCCTGCGCGGCTCGGCATGGTCGAGCAGGTCGATCGCTTCGGCCAGCAGTTCAAGATCGGCCAATTGGGGGTCGGCGGGGGCCGGCATGTGCTGGTTCGAATCCCGGCCAGCAAGCTGCTGCCCCAGGCCGTGTCGACTACCGTCAAGACCACGACGATGATGATCGACGGGCTGTGGCAGATCATCAGCGGTCGTCGCTCGCTGAAGGAATTGGGCGGGCCGCTGCGCATGGCCCAGATCGCCGGGCAGCAAGCCTCGCTCGGATTATTCGAGTTCGTTCAACTGATCGCTTTCTTCTCGATTAATCTGGGATTCATCAACCTGCTCCCAATCCCAATGCTCGATGGCGGTCACCTTGTTCTTTACGCGATCGAGGCGGTCCGGCGGCGTCCGGCCAGCGATCGGGTGGTGGAATGGGCGTTCCGTGGCGGGTTGGCCTTCCTGCTGGCGCTACTGTTGGTCGCAACCTTCAATGATCTCAGCTTTTTCGGGCTGTGGGATGGCGTTGAGCGCTTGATTGGTTAGCGGGGTTGGGGCAGGGCTTGGCGAAACAGTGACTGGCAACGCGTTGGCAAGCGCGTCGCTCTCAGCAAGAGGCGGAAACGCGTGATTTCAAGTAACAAGTCAATCAGCACGCGCGCAGGCGCCGTGCTTCTGGTCGGAACGATGCTCGGCAGCTTTGGTTCGCCATTGTTCGCCCAGGAAATCGCTCCGCCAGCCGCATCCGTTGCGGCCCAGCCCGCCCCAGTGCAGGTCAACCGCGGGCCGGTCACCGGGACGATCCGTTCGATCTCGGTGCGTGGCGCCGAACGGCTTGAGCCGGCCACCGTCATTTCCTATTCCAACCTTTCGCCAGGCCTGGATTATTCGGCTGAATCGCTCGATACTGCCCTCAAGGATCTCTACGCGACCGAGCTGTTTTCCGATGTCATCATTACCGGTGCCGAAACCGGCGCCCTAGTGCTTGAGATCAAGGAAAATCCGGTCATCAACCGGATCATCCTTGAAGGCAATAAAC
>JBDSOV010000038.1:0-2951 GCA_039914575.1 Sphingomicrobium sp. | reverse complement strand
GCTGCTACCAGCAGTGCGACTTTCTTCACGTCCATGGCGATTACGCCTCCCCAAAGGGTCCCTCGAATGTTCCCAGACATCAGGCAAATTGGTTAAGAAACCGTTGGGCGAGAATCCAAAGCGCGCCGATTGCGATGGCGACGCCATAGGGAACCTCGGGTTTGTTGATTTCTTTTTCGCTGTCCTGCGGCACCGCGCGCCTGGCCTTCAAGCGGTGGAGAATCAGCACCACCACGGTCAATAGCCCCCCGGCGAGCGACATGATGACGAGGAATCGCACCGTCTCCCCGGGTGAAAACCATAAGGCCAGCGCGCCTGCGAGTTTGACGTCGCCGCCGCCCATCATGCCGAGATAAAAAGTAATCGCGAGCGCGGCAAACACCGCCGCCGCGACCCCGATCTGGATCGCCGCGTCGGGCCAGAAGGGCAGGCTGATCGACCACCAGTAGAGCGGTGCGAGCAATGCCACGGTGGCGTTGAGACGGTTGGAAATTGTGAACGTGCGCACGTCGATCACCGCCGCCACCACCAGGATGATCGCCAGCACCACGAGCAGAAATTCGGTGAATCCAAAATTTGTCATGCACTCAGCCCTAGACTGTTCGGCTTTCCAAACCGTAACCACCGGCGCGATGGAGCGATATGACATCCTGATCGTCGGTGGCGGGATCGCCGGGGCCAGCCTCGGCGCGCGGTTGGCGCCGAGCTTGCGCGTGCTGCTGGTCGAGGCCGAAGATTTGTGTGGCCGCCATTCGACCGGGCGCTCGGTCGCTTTCTGGCAGGCCAGCCTCGGCGGCGACAATCCGGCGCGCCGGCTGAGCTTGCTGTCCAAGCCGATGTTTGATTCGCGTTGGCCGGGGGCGACGACGCCCTTTCTCCGGCGTCGCGGCGCGCTTCATTTGACCCAGCATGACGGCGCGCTGATCGACGGGGCCGGCGACCAGTCCGGCGACAACGCTTTGGTCCTCATCGATCGCGATGCGCTCGACCAGATGGTCCCCGGGCTACGCGACCAATGGACCGGGGCGTGGTTCGAGCCGAGCTGCGCCGATATCGAGGTCGCCGCCTTTCATACCGCTTGCCTGACCGCGATTCGGCGCGGCGGCGGGGAAGTCAGAACCGATTCAGCGTTGCTTGGCGCGCAGCGGTCGGGCGAGGGCTGGATCGCCACCACTTCAGGGGAAAAGGTAGAGGCCGGGCTGCTGATCAATGCTGCGGGCGGCTGGGCCGACCAGGTGGCGGAACGCTGCGGCCTGCCGCCGATCCAGCTCGAGCCGAGGCGGCGCACCGTGGTCCAGCTGCGGGTCGGCCAGACCGGGCTGCGGGCCCTGCCATTGGTGACCGATCTTCACGCCAGTTTCTATTTCAAGGGCGAAGGCCACAACAGTGTCTGGGTCAGTCCGCTCGACGAGACTCTGGTCGAACCGTGTGACGTCGCGCCCGAGGAAATCGACGTGGCGATGGCGATCGACCGGTTCGAGAAAGCGGTCGACTGGCCGGTCGAGGCGGTCGAGCGCAAATGGGCCGGACTTAGATGCTTCGCGCCCACGCGCGCGATGCAGTTCGGCTTCGATCCGATCGAACCTCGCTTCTTCTGGTGCGCGGGGCAGGGCGGGATGGGAATCCAGACCGCCCCCGCCGCGTCGTTGCTGTGCGCGACGCTGATCAAAGGCGAGGCGCTGGGGCTCGAGCTCGCCGGGATCGACCCCGCCGATTTCGCCCCCCGCCAACTGGTCTAATAGCGTCCACCTAACGCCGCGCGTCGGCCGCGGCGCAGGCGAGGGCATCGGCGCGTTCATTCTCGGCATGGCCGTTATGCGCCTTGACCCAATGCCAGTCGATTCGATGAGGTTCGACCGCCGCCAGCAGCGCCTGCCACAAATCAGCATTTTTGACTGGCTTGCGGTCGGCGGTGCGCCAGCCATTCTTGCGCCAGCCGTGGACCCATTTGGTGATCCCGTCGCGGACATAGACACTATCGGTGGTCAGGCTGACCTGGCACGGTCGCTTGAGCGCATTGAGCGATTCGATTGCGGCCATCAATTCCATGCGATTGTTGGTCGACGGCGCTTCGCCGCCCGACAATTCGCGCTCTTTGCCGTCGCAGCGCAGCACCGCGCCCCAGCCACCCGGCCCAGGATTGCCCTTGCACGCGCCATCGGTGAAAATCTCGACCTTGGGCAGTTCCACGGGGCTCAGTCGACCAATTCACGGGGCAACTTGAAGATCATGCCTTCATTGACGTGCGCGGCCTCTTCCTCGGTCACGACGAACCGCGCGCGCAGAGCCGCGACGACTTCGCGCACCAGCACTTCGGGGGCCGAGGCGCCCGCAGTGAGCCCGATTATGGTAGGGGTGCCGAGCCAGTCCCAGTCGATGTCGGCGGCGCGGGCGATCAACCGCGCCGGGACGTTCAACCGCTCGGCGACTTCGGCCAGCCTGAGCGAGTTGCTGCTGTTGGTCGCGCCGATCACCAGCATCTTCTCGGCGCGCGGGGCGATCGCCTTGACCGCGCCCTGGCGGTTGGAGGTGGCGTAACAAATATCCTCGCCGCGCGGCGCGCGAATCGTCGGGAAGCGGCGCTGCAGCGCGACGACGATTTCGGCCGTGTCGTCGACCGACAGCGTCGTCTGGGTCAAAAAGCTGAGATTGTCGGGATCCTCGACCGCGACCAATTCGGCCTGCTTGATCGTCTCGACCAGGGTCATCGCCCCCTCGGGAACCTGGCCGAACGTGCCGACCACTTCGGGATGCCCCTCATGGCCGATGAACAAGATGTGCCGCCCGGCCTCGATCAGCCTTTGCGCCTGGCGGTGGACCTTGCTGACCAACGGGCAGGTGGCATCGAGATAATCGAGCCCGCGCGCTTCGGCGGCGGCAGGCACGACCTTTGGCACGCCATGCGCGCTGAACACCACCGGGCGCCCGTCAGGTACCTCATCCAATTCGTC
>JBDSOV010000037.1:0-10704 GCA_039914575.1 Sphingomicrobium sp. | reverse complement strand
CCTTCGGGCCGAAGCGAAGCGGCATCGGGAAGCAAGCCATCCTTCGGGATGGGGCGACGAACGAAGCGGTGAGGATCCTCGGATCCACCCTGGTCGGAAGCGACGCCTGAGCTGGTGAGTCAGGATCGAGAAGCGGGGGGCCTTCGGGCTTTGCAGCTAGCGAACACCGGCAGATCCATACTCGGCGCAGTGGGGGCTGGCAGCAATGCCGGCCCCCTTTTCTTTTAGGGCGCGCCGACGCCTTTCCATTCCGGCCACAATGCGCCACCATCGCCTTCGTGTCAGCAAGGGGGGCATCCATGATCCTGGCATTAATTGCGATGGTGTCGGCTCAGCCGGCTGCTGCGCCAGCATCTTTGCCAATCGTCGTTCGTGCCGAACGAATGTTTGACGCGCGCGGCGGACGAATGGTGTCGCCGGGACTGGTGGTGGTGGCGGGTGGGCGAATTGTTGCGGTTGGCGGTACGGCACCAATAGCGGCGCGGACGATCGACCTTGGCGACGCCACCCTCCTTCCCGGTCTGATCGACGCCCATACCCACATCAGCGATTGGCGGGCCGAGGACTGGCACGACAAGGTGTTGATGCCCGACGCGGAACGGGTGCTGGTAGCGGCGAAGAATGCACGGGTGACCTTGGCTGCGGGCTTCACCACTATCCGCGATCTTTGGTCGTACGGGCGGGCGGACGTGTCGTTGCGCGAAGGGATTAATCGGGGCGACGTGTCGGGACCGCGAATCGTCGCTTCGGCGATCGCGCTGGGCGCACGCGGCGGTCATTGCGAGCAGACTTGGGACCGAATCGATCCGCTTCCTGGCCTCGAAGGAGGTGTCGCGGTCGGCGCCGACGGCTTCCGCGACGCGGTGCGCCACGCGATCAAGCGCGGCGCCGACGTCATCAAAGTGTGCATATCCTCGGGCGTAGGGGATGCCGCCAAGAAGCCCGACGCGGTCCAGCTGACCCAAGCCGAGATCGACGCCGTCGTCGATGAGGCGCACCGTCTCGGCTTCAAGGTCGCGGTCCACAGCCATTCCGACCTTGGTGCGCGCATGGCGATTCAAGCTGGCGCCGATTCGATCGAGCACGGCAGCTTCATGACCGACGACACGCTAAAGAAGATGAAGGCGCGAGGCACTTGGCTAGTCGCCGACCTGCAGGCGGCGGAATATGGAAATCAGCCCGGAGCGATCGGCTATAGCGCGGACGAACTCCGCAAGGCGCGCGCGACCTACGCGCCGTTTGTCCGCATGACTCGTTCGGCCATTCGCATGGGCGTGAAGATCGCCTTTGGCACCGACGCCGGCGAATATCCGCTGGGCGAGAATGCGAAGCAGTTCGCGCTGTTGGTACGCGAAGGGATGACTCCTGCAATGGCGCTTCAATCGGCGACGGTTCGCGCGGCTGAGCTCCTCGGTTTGCAGGATGAGATCGGTGCGCTTGAGACCGGCAAGTCGGCCGACATCGTCGCAGTCGCAGGCAATCCGCTGGACCGGATCACCACGATGGAGCACATGCGGTTTGTGATGAAGAGCGGTGAGGTTATCGTCGAGCGAGGCCTCGCGGCGCGAAGGGCAGGAGAACGGCCATTATCCGATCTATGTCTTTGTTCGCCAGCCTGGTGGTAGTCGCCGCTCCGGTCGCCGCCCAGCAAGCGGGGCAGTTGATCGCGGCTGATCCGGTGGTCGACACGCCGGCGGGGATGCAGGCGTGGCGGATCCGTTACTGGACCAGCGACGGAACGGGCCGACCGCGCGAAGTGACCGGGATGGTGGTGGCGCCGCGTGAGGTGATCCCGCGCCAGCCACGGCCGGTGCTGGCATGGACCCACGGGACGTGGGGGGTTGCCAGCCGCTGCGCGCCATCGCTGAGCGCCAATTTCTGGACGGTCACGCCGGCGCTTGGCGCGGTATCACGCGGCTATGTGGTCGTGGCACCGGATTATCCGGGACTTGGCAGCGGCGGCGTCCATCCCTTCCTGGTGGGGGAGGATACCGCGCGATCTGTGGTCGACGGTGTGCGGGCGGCGCGGCAGATATCGGGGGCGGCGGCGGGCAGTCGCTATGCCGTATGGGGCGAATCGCAAGGCGGGCATGCCGCTCTGTGGGCCGCGCAGACATCACGCCGTTATGCCCCCGATCTGACCCTGGTCGGGGCGGCGGCGGCGGCGCCACCGACCGACCTGGCCGAGAACCTGCGACGGACCTCGAATCGCGCGTTGAAAAGCTTTTTCTCGGCCTACATCGGCCACAGCTGGGCGATCCATTACGGCGCGCCGCTGTCGAGCTTCGGCGGCCCGCAGACCCAAGGCATCATGACCCGACTGGCCAAGAACAATTGCATCGAAATCGGAATGAAGCCCAAGCTCGGAATGGTGGTCGGCATCTCAGTGCTCAACAGCCGTTTGAAGTCGATCGACATCGGGCGAATCCAGCCGTGGGCCGGACTGGCGCGGCGCAACAGCCCGACGACCGCGAACATCGCGGTGCCGTTGCTCGTCGCCCAGAATGCGAAAGACGATTTGGTGGCACCGTCGGTCACCGCCGCGCACATCGCGGCGTTGTGCCGGTCGGGCAACCGGGTTCGTCGCATCAGTATCAGCGGCGAGGGCCATGCCACCAGCGCCAAGGATAGCGCGGCGACGACGCTGGAGTGGATCGCCGATCGCTTCGCCGGCCGGCCCGCGCCGAGCGATTGCGGGCAAAGCTGATGGGCCGTCTCTTCGCACATATAGCAACGCGGATCGCGACGGCGGCGGGGGAGCCAGCGGCGTTCATCCTGGCGCTGGGGATCATATTCGTCTGGGCCGTGACCGGCCCGCTGTTTAACTGGTCCGACACCTGGCAATTGGTGATCAACACCGGGACCACGATCGTCACCTTCCTGATGGTGTTCCTAATCCAGAATGCGCAGAATCGCGACGCCGCGGCGATCCAGGCCAAGCTCGACGAAGTGATCCGCGCGATCGAAGGCGCGCGCAACCAGTTCATCGGAATTGAGCATCTGACCGAGCAGGAGCTCGAGGCGATCCGCGGCGAGATCGAAGCCGAATTTGGCGAAGACAGCATCCGCAGCGAAGCGATCGAGCGACTGATCAAGCGCCGTTGATTGGTCCGACGCGGCTACAGGACGATGATCATGGTGCTCATGCCAAGTATTTTGTGACCGAATTCGCCGCAATGGACCTTGTAGGTACCGCGCATGGGTACGAGGTCGATCACCGCGCTGCGGCCGGCGCCGAGCCGGACTTCGCCGCCCGGGGCGCGACCGCGCAGGAGGCGCGCCGCGCGGAAGAATGCCGGCGCGGTGAAATCATGGGTCTTGCCGGCGCGATTGACCAATATGAGCCGCACCGGGACCCCGCCCGCAAGATAGATTGGCGCCGGCGTGTAGCGATGGCTGGTGAGGGTGACGGTGGCGCGGGCCTTTGGCGCGGCCCCGGCGGGCGCGGCGACCAACGCGAGCACGGCAACAGCAAGGGCACACAAGCGACTCATCGGCGATATCCTACAGGATCGAAGTGTGCCGATTGTCGCCGCGCAGAAGCGGGCGCGCAAGTGTTGCACCAATAAAGTGAAAAAGTGGCGCGCGCGATTCCTCGCGCAACATGATACGGATCAATCAAATGGGGGAGGGCGAGTCGCTATGCGTTACCTGATCAGCGGCGGCATAGCCGCAGCCTGTCTTTGCGCCAGTGCGACGATCGCCCAGCGCGGCGGGATCGTTCGTACCGGGCCGGCCGACGCGGCGATCGCGGCGACGGTGGCGCTGCCAGCCGATGCCAAGTTGGTCTATGTTAGCGGCACCGTTCCCGACGCGATAAAGCCCGACGCACCGCCAGGCAGCGTCGAACGCTTCGGCGATACCGAGGCGCAGACGCGCTCGGTGCTGGCCAAGATCGAAGCATTGCTCAAGGCACAAGGGCTGGGGATGGGCGATGTGGTGATGATGCGCGTCTTCCTGGTTGCGCCGCCGGGGCAGAAGGCGATGGACTTCGCGGGGATGATGCGCGGCTATCGCGCCTATTTCGGGACGGCACAGCAGCCGCTCAAGACCGCGCGCTCGACGATGCAGGTGGCGGGACTGGTCGATCCGGGGTGGCTGGTCGAGATCGAGGTCACCGCCGCGCGGCGGTAAGCAAGTTTTTCGGGGGAGGGGCGTTATGGCACTGACACGGCGGAGGCTGCTGGGTGAGCTTGGCTTGCTGAGCGGGGCGGGGGTGGGTTTCGCGGCGATGCAGATGCTCGGCATCACCTCGCCGGGATCGGCAAAGGCGGCGGGGTTTGCGCTTCCGACAGGTAGCGGGTCGGGCAAAAGCGTAGTGGTGCTCGGCGCCGGGATCGCCGGGCTGGTCGCGGCCTATGAGTTGCGCAAGGCGGGCTACGGCGTGACTGTTCTGGAGGCGCGCGAGCGCGTCGGCGGGCGGGCGTGGACGGTGCGCGGAAGCGAACAGATCGACCAGATCGACCGACCGTTGCAGCAGGCAAACTTTAGCGTTGGACAATATTTCAATGCCGGTCCGGCACGTATTCCGTCGAGCCATCATCTGATCCTGGGCTTTGCCCAGCGGCTCGGCGTCCCGCTTGAGGTGTTCGTCAATTCGAACCAGTCGGCGGGGTGGGATTTCGGTGGCCATGTCGAGCCCCAGCGGCGGATGATCAACGATATGCGCGGGATGATCGGCGAGTTGCTGGCCAAGGCGATCGACGGCCATGCGCTCGATAGCGCGATGTCGCGCGACGAACTCAAGACGTTCCGGCAATTCGTCGCCGATTATTCAGGACTCAACGACAAGGCTAAATATGCCGCGACCGTAAGTTCCGGCTTTGCCAACTGGCCGGGAGGTTACGACCATCCGCCGAAAGCGGTCACGACGCTGTCCCAGAAGCAATTGCTCCCATCACGCGCGATCACTTTACCCTATTTCTTCGAGCAGATCATGGACATGCAGGCGACCATGCTGCAGCCGGTGGGCGGCATGGACCGCATCGCGAAAGCCTTGTTCGCGGCGGTGAAGCCGAGCGTTCGGCTGGGCGTGCCGGTGACCGCGATCCGCCGCGAGGGCGCGCGCGTCCGGATCGAGCATAAGGGTGGCGTGGTGCGCGCCGATTATTGCGTTTGCACCTTGCCGGCGCCGGTCCTGGCGCGAATCCCGAGCGACTTCTCGCCCGCCAAGAAGGCCGCGCTGAAGGGCGTCGAATATCTCAAGAGCGCCAAGGTGGCATTCGAGGCGCCGCGCTTCTGGGAGCGTGACGACCATATTTATGGCGGGCTGGCATGGACCGACCGCCTCAACGAGAATGTGATCTACCCGTCGCATGGCTTTCACTCGCCGCGCGGTGTGATCGTCGGGGCCTATGTTGCGGGCTGGACCCACGACAACACGCCCGAGGCGTTCGTCAAATTGCCGATTGCCGAGCAGATCAGGATCAGTGCCGGATCAATCGAAGCGCTCCATCCGGGCAAGTCGCGGCTGCTGACCTCGCCCGTCGCGATCAACTGGGGGCAGGTGCCATATTCCGAGGGGGTTGGCGCGGTCGGGCGCGATTTTGGCGAGAACAAGCGCGGCCCGGCCTATGATGAGTTGTGCAAGCCCGAGGGGCCGATCACCTTCGCCGGCGAACATCTCTCCTATGTCGGGCTGTGGCAGGAAGGCTCGGCGCTGTCGGCGCACGAGGCGGTCAAGATTGTCCAGCAAATGGCGACCGGGCAGAAGGTGGGGTGATCGAAAAGGGCAGCGGGTTTTCACCCACCGCCCTGATCGGTCGAATGTCGTCGCTTAGTCGGTCATCGACGCGGGCACCCGGCCGCCATTGGCGGCGAGCTGGCGCATCACCTCCTTGTGCAGCCAGATGTTCATCTCGGCGCTGCCGTCCTTCTCGCCGGTATAACCAAGCTCGTCGGCCAGCTCCTTGCGATGGTCGAGGCTGGAATCGAGCCCGAGCAACTTCATCAAATCGACGATCGACGTCTTGTAATTGAGATCGGGATTGCCCTTCGATGTCGAAATCTCCTGCAGTACCTGTTCGACGTCGACTTGCTCCGTAGTGGCCGTCGGCGCGGACGCGGGTGCGGTTGCGCCGCCATCCATTCCGGCAGGAATCTGCGGTCGGCTTTCAGGGGCCGGGGCCGCCTTGTTGCCGAAAATCGCATCCTTGATCTTGCTGAAAATGCTCATGCTACCGTTCCTCCTTGAGAATGGACCTAGGCGTCGATTCCGTGTTTCAGGTCGCGCATCTGGTCATGACCCGCCTTGACCGACTCAAACGCGCGTTCGACCGCCGAACGCGTTTCGAGGGCGAGCTTGTCATCTTTCAACGCGCTTTCGAACTTGGCCTTGATATGATCTTCGCCACGCTCGACCTCGGCAATCACTGCGGCATCGTCGCGATCGGCAACTTTGGCCTTCAAGTCGAGGAAGACACGATGGGCGCCGGCCAGCAGGGTGCCGTCATCCTCGGGATTGCCGCCGAGACGGGTGACTTCGCCACGCAGTTGCTCGGCAATCTGCTGGCGCTCGGTGGCGCGCGACTGGAAAATCTCGGCGAAGCGACCGGTCTCGACTGCCTTGGCCGATTCGCGATAGCCGTCGACGCTGTCGATGGTGGTGGCGATCAGCCCGTTAAGGGTTCGGATGTCGTGGCTGGTATCGGTCATGCAAACAGCTCCCACTCTCGTTTGGTTGAAGCTGGCATAACGCGCTACTGCGGCAGTAGTGCCAAGCGTTCGCACGAACGCGGCAGTCCGCCACGGCGGCAAGACGGAGCGACGATATGCCGAAGGTGTCGAAGGATGAGTCCAGGATGATCGACGATCCCGAGGCTACCGCCGCGGGGACGATCCGGGGGGCGCGGGCGGTGTGGATCCTGGGCGCGTTGGTGATCGGGCTGCTGCTCGGGGCTATGGCGGCGCGGATGGGCGATGGCTTGCGCGAGCCGGCGCTAAAGGCGGCGACGATCATCGGCGGATTGTGGCTCAACGCGCTCCAGATGACCGTTATTCCACTTGTCGTCGCGTTGCTTGTGACCGGCATCGCCAAGGGGGCCGAAGCAGCCCGAGCAGGCCGAATCGCCGGACGATCGGTTTTATGGTTCGTCATCATCTGCACCTCGTCGGCAATCTTCGGAGCTGTCGCGATCAGCGGTCTGCTCAGCCTGGCTCCTCTGCCCGAGAGCGCGGGCGAGGCACTCCGCGCCGGGTTGGTCGCGCTCGACCCGGCGGCGTCCGCGTCGCCAGTGCCGCAGGTAGCCGACTTCTTCAGTTCGATCATTCCGTCCAACGTCATTTCCGCCGCCGCCGACGGACAAATCCTCCAACTGGTGATCTTCGCCTTCATCTTCGCGCTGGCGCTGACGCGGATCGGCGCGGCGAAACGCAGGTCGGTGGTCGCGGTGTTCGACGGGATCAGCGACGCGTTGCTGGTGGTGATCGGCTGGGTGCTGTGGATCGCGCCGCTCGGCGTGTTTGCGCTGGCCTTCGCGGTTGGAGCGGGCGCGGGCGGAGCGGCGTTCGCCGCGTTGCTTCATTACGTGCTGTTGATGTCGGCGGTCGGGGTGCTGGTCACTCTTGCGGCGTACATTATCGCCGCCGCCGGCGGGGGGATTGGGCCGGGACGCTTTGCGAGGGCAATGATCGGGCCGCAAGCGGTGGCGATCTCGACCCAGTCGAGCCTAGCCTCGCTTCCGGCGATGCTCGCCGCGGCGCGACTGATCGGGGTGCGGGACGAAGTCGCCGACGTCACTCTTCCGCTGGCGGTAGCATTGTTTAGAGCAACCGGGCCGGCGGCGAACGTCGCGGTATCGATCTACATCGCGCACTGGATGGGGGTCGAGATCGGGATGTCGGGAATGATAGCCGGGATCGCGGTAGCCGCGGTGGTCAGCTATGGCGCGGTCAGCTTGCCGGGGCCGATCAGCTTCTTCAGCTCGATCGCGCCGATCGCGGTGGCGATGGGCGTGCCGGTCGCGCCGCTGGCGATCCTGATCGCGGTCGAGACCATCCCCGACATCTTCCGCACGCTCGGCAATGTGACGATGGACGTCGCGGTGACTACCGCGGTCGATCGCACGGGCCGCCCCGACAGCGCCGCTTAGCGGCCGGCGATGCTGCGCACGCGGTCGGCATAGAGACGCCCGACCGGCTGCTCGCTCTGATCGGCGAGACGGGCGATCCACCGCCCCGACGGATTGCGTGAAAAACCCGCGATAAATTCGCGCCGGACGATGGCCGAGCGGTGGAGGCGGACGAAGGTCTGCGGATCGAGCCGTTCCTCCAGCGCCGCCATCGAATGATGGATCAGCCAGCTGCGCGCCCCGACATGAAGCCGCATATAGTCGCGCTCGGCGGTGATCCGGTCAATGTCGCGCGACGCGATCCGCACCAGCCCGGTGCGGTCGGATGCCCAGAATTCCTCGAGAAACGGCGAGACGTCGGCGCTGTCGCGCGCGGCGTCTTGCTCATGGCGTTGTTTGAGGTGGAGCCGGGCGCGATCGAGCGCGCTGACCAGCCGCGTCGGCTCGATCGGCTTCATCAGATAATCGACCGCGGCAACTTCGAATGCGGCGACCGCGAACTGGTCGAAAGCGGTGACGAAGATCACCGCCGGCGACGGGCGGCGGCGGGCGAGCGCGCGGGCGACGTCGATTCCGTCGAGCCCAGGCATGGCGATATCGAGCAGGACTGCATCGGGGTTGAGCGCCTCGGCCATGCGTACCGCGCTGTCGCCATCGCTGGCCGCGCCGACCAGATCCACCCCACTGACCCGGGCGAGCAATAATTGCAGCCGCTCCGTAGCGAGCGGCTCATCGTCGGCGATCAGGATTCTGAGCGGCGCTTCATCCATCGAGCGTGTCCAGCGGCAAGGTCAGGCGGACTTCATATCCGCCATCGTCGAGCGGACCATAATCGCAGGTGGCTTTGCTGCCAAAACGCGCATCGAGCCGCTGGCAGACATTGGCGAGCCCGACCCCGGTGCCTTCGATCCGGTCGCTGTCGCGGCGGCCGCGGGCCTTGGGCGTGTCGGTGCTGGCGCTGTTGGTCACGCGAAGCATCATGCGGTCGTCGCCCAGTGCTTCGGCGACGATCCGGAGAGTCACCACTTCTCGGGTCGGCGAGACGCCATATTTGATCGCATTCTCGACCAAAGGCTGGAGAATTAGCGCGGGGAGGCGGACCGATTCGAGTTCGGGCGGAACGTCGAACTCTACCTTGAGGCGGCTCGGGAAACGGATCGTCTCGATATCGAGATAAAGCCGTTGGAGATCGATCTCCTCGGCCAGGGTCACGTCGGCGACCGGGTTGAGCGACAGGCTGGTGCGGAAGAAGGTCGACAAAGCGAGTAGCATTTCCTCGGCGCGTTCGGTGCGGCCGGTCATGATCAGCGACGACAATGAGTTCAATGTGTTGAACAGGAAGTGCGGATTGACCTGGTAGCGAAGCGCGCGGACCTGCGCGGTCTGGGCGGCACTTTCGGCAGCGGCAGCGCGGCGCTGGGCGCGTAACGCCTGCGCCTGGGCGACGGTGGCGAGGTAGAAAGCGCTCCACGCGGCGAAGAAGAACAGCCAGATCACTGCGGTGTCGGCGGCGTAGCGAAGCTTTTTGTCGTTCCCCATCTGGTTCATCTTCGGCAAGGTCAGCACCAGGGGGGCGGACGCGCTTCGCTCGATGCGGATCGTATTGCCCTTTTCGATGATGACGAAGCCTTCCTTCGCCTCGTGGCGGAACTCCTCCTTGCTTTCGCGCATCTTGTCCTGGGTGGAAATCAGCAGCCCGGCCATTACCCAGGCGGCAACGAACGAGGCGAGCGCGGCGACCAGCGCCTTGCGCCGGTTGCTTCCCTCGCGGCCACCGAAGGTCGCGATGGCAACATAGATAAGCACAGTGAGAACAATTCCGGCCCCGAGCGTGATCAGCCTGTTCTGGAGCGCGGTGAGCGGGTCCGAGCCGAGCAAAGCGCGGGCGACCACGGTGGCCGTATAGATCAGCCAGAACCCGAGGATCGACTTGAGTGCGAGATGCCAATCGGGGAAGCGACGGGCGTCATTGGGGGGAGCAGGAGCCATCGTCGGACAGTGGCGAAGCACGGTCTCCTAGGCAATCCGCCTTCCGTCGCTTGGCAGAAGTATCGCCGCGCTCCGTCGAATCGTGGCCGGAAATCAATCGGGAACGCGCTTCTCGCCAAATTCGTTTGTCTTGACACATTCGAGGGAGGAACAAACACAATGACTGAGCAACCCGACAACAAGACCCCCGTCGATTTGGCCGCGCCGCCCCCGGCGACGGAGCAGAAGGCGCCTGACCGCGAGCTCGAACTGAAGTTGAAGAAGAACCCCGAAGACCTTGATAGCAAGACGGATGTCGGATCAGACGAGTCGATGGACGCGTCCGACCCGATCGCCGCGACCCAGCCCGGCGGCAACGAACCGGCGCCGTCATCGAGCTTCCCCGAAAAGGAGTAACCTTGCTGACCGGGTGGTGACACCCAGTTGCAATATTCCCACACCTGTCGCTTCATTGCGACCGAGCGAACATTTGGCGCTTGCCGCGACCCTATCCCTTTGATTCAATGTGAATGGGGGGTCGGATCATGGTTAAGCATTTTGCAACCAAGCTGACCGCATGATCTCTCCCAGGCAAAAGGAGTCGGGGTGATGACGACGCGGACCAGTCAGCCAGCAGGCGGGGCGCTGCTGATTGCAGAGCTCAAGG
>JBDSOV010000247.1:0-9932 GCA_039914575.1 Sphingomicrobium sp. | reverse complement strand
GGCCGTGCATCAATCCGGCGCGGCCCCCGGTGCAATTGCTCGGCGTCGCCGATCCGACCATGCTCCGCCGCATCGCCCAAACCTTGGATGCGGTCGGCGTCAAACAGGCGCTGGTGGTCCACGGATCAGGGCTCGACGAGGTTGCATTGCACGGCGAGACCCGCGCCATCCGCCTCAACAACGGCGAGATGACCGAGATCGAAATCTCCCCCGAGGATGCCGGGATCGAGCGCGCCGCGCTGAAGGTGGTCACCGGCGGGGATGTCGCCGAAAATGCCACCCGGCTCAAACTGCTGCTCGCCGGCCAGGGCACGCAGGCGGAAAATGACATCGTCATCCTCAACACCGCCGCTTTGCTGATGACCGCGGGCAAGGCCGCCGATTTGACCGAGGGCGCGGGCCAGGCGCGCGAGGCTCTGCTGTCGGGCAAGGCGGGCCAATTGCTCGATCGCTTCGTTGAGGCAAGCAATGGCTGAATTAGGGAAACTCGGCGAGATTATCGCGCACAAAAGGTTCGAGGTCGCCGAGCGGCTGGCGAGTGCCGACCTGTCCACCGCGCGGCCGACGACGCGCTGCCTTGTCGCGGCGATGGGTCAGCCTGGCGCCCGGTTCATCTTCGAATATAAGCGCCGCTCGCCGTCCGAGGGCATGCTGAGCGACGCGTTGGAGCCCGCCGCCGTCGCCCGTGCCTATACCGGCGTCGCCGACGGTATGAGCGTGCTCACCGACAGCCGCTTTTTCGGCGGCTCGCTCGCCGACCTCGCCGCCGCGCGGACCGTCTTCGATGGCCCAATCCTCGCCAAGGATTTCATCGTCGACGTGCGCCAGGTCGCCGAGGCGCGGATCGCGGGGGCCGATGCGGTGCTGGCGATCCTCTCGGTGCTCGACGATTCCGAGGCCAGCGCCGTGATGGCGGAGGCCGCGCGGCTCGGCATGGACGTATTGGTCGAGGTGCATGACGAGCCCGAAATGCGCCGCGCGGTGGCGCTGGGCGCGCGTCTCATCGGCATCAACAACCGCGACCTCAAGACCTTCCGCACCGACCTCGCGGTCACCGAGCGGCTCGCGGGCATGGCCGGCGACGCTTTGGTCATCTCCGAATCCGGGATCGCCACCCGCGCCGACATCGACCGCCTCGCCCCCCACGTCGACGGCTTCCTGATTGGCTCCGCGCCGATGCGCAGCGGCGACCCGCACGGCGAGGCCCGCGCGCTCGCGTTCGGCCGGGTCAAATTGTGTGGCTTGCGCACCGCCGCCGACCTCGACGCCGCCGCCCCCGCCGCCTTCGCTGGCCTCGTCTTCGTCCCCGGCACCCCGCGCGATGTCACTCTCGACGCCGCGCTAAATGCGATCGAAGGCGCCAGAAACGCCCCGCCTCTCGTCGCCGTATTCCGCCACCAAACCACTGATATTATTAGCGAATTACCATTGAAAGCAATCCAGCTCCACAACGCATCATATGATGCTCGCAGTGTGACCGGAGTCGAAACCTGGCGCGCCGAATCCCCCGGCGATGAAGTTCAGAAGGCCGACCGAATCGTCTTCGACAGCGGCCAGGGCGGCACCGGCCAGACCTTCGACTGGAGCATGATTCAAGCTCGCCCCGAACTCTCCCGCGCTTTATTGGCCGGCGGGATCGGGTCTCACAATGCGCTAGCGGCACAGCGGCTCGGCGCCTTCGCCATCGACATCGGCTCGGCGATGGACGAAATACCCGGCGTGAAATCCCACGAGAAAATTGCGGCATTGTTCGACATTCTCCGCCCAATTTCGCGCCGGACAAGGCTCGCTCGATGCGCCTAGACGGTCGCTTCGGAAAATATGGCGGCTGCTTCGTCCCCGAGATCCTGCTCCCCGCGCTGGAGCAACTCGAAGCGGCGTTCCTCGACAGCGAGGAGGATTCGGCATTCCGCATTGAGCTTGATGAACTGCTGACTAACTATGCCGGCCGCCCGACCCCGCTGACCCGCTGCCGCAATCTTGGCAAGAACATCTACCTCAAGCGCGAAGACCTTCTCCACGGCGGCGCGCACAAGACCAACCAGGTGCTCGCCCAGGCCCTGCTCGCCAAGCGCATGGGCAAAACCCGGCTGATCGCCGAAACCGGCGCCGGCCAGCATGGCGTCGCCACCGCGATGGTCGGCGCCTTGTTCGACCTGCCGACGCAAATCTACATGGGCGTCGACGATGTCGAGCGGCAGGCACTGAACGTCTATCGCATGCGGCTGATGGGGGCCGAGGTGATCCCGGTGACCAGCGGCGACCGGACGCTCAAGGATGCCGTCAACGAGGCACTGCGCGACTGGGCGGCGAGCTTCGAGCAGACGCACTACCTCCTCGGAACCGCGGCCGGCCCGCATCCCTTCCCGCTAATGGTCCGCCAATTCCAGCGGGTGATCGGCAAGGAGGCGCGGGCGCAGATGCTGGAGGCGACCGGCCGGCTGCCCGATGCGGTGATCGCCTGCGTCGGCGGCGGATCCAACGCGATCGGCCTGTTCGCCGATTTCGTCGCGGACGAGGGCGTCGCGCTGATCGGCGTTGAGGCGGCGGGCAAGGGGCTGGACGGCGGCGAGCATGGCGCGACGCTGCAGCGCGGGACGCCGGGCATTCTCCACGGGTCGGAGACATTGATCCTGCAGGATGCGGACGGGCAAGTGTCGGACAGCTGGTCGATTTCGGCGGGGCTCGATTATCCCGCGGTCGGACCGGAGCACGCGCATCTGATGGACATCGGCCGCGCGTCATATGTCGGCTGTACCGACGAGGCCGCGTTGGCCGCGTTCGAGATTTTGTCGCGGCAGGAGGGAATCATCCCCGCGCTCGAATCCGCCCATGCGGTGGCCGAGGCGATCCGCATCACGAGCGAGCAATCCGATGCCGTGCTGTTGGTTGGCCTGTCGGGGCGGGGCGACAAGGACATGTCGCAAGTTCAGAAATTGCTCGAAGCATGAGCCGTTACGCCGCCATGTTCGAGCGGCTAGCCGCGGCTGACGAGATCGCGTTCGGCGGCTTCCTAATGCTCGGCCACCCCACACCAGGCCAAACCGCCGCGTTGCTCGATGCCCTGGTCGAGGGCGGCGCCGACATGGTCGAGGTCGGGATTCCCTTCTCCGATCCGGTCGCCGACGGGCCGGTGATTGCGGCGGCCGCCAAACGAGCACTTGAGGCTGGGGTGCGCACCACCGATTGCCTTTCCATGATCGCCGATTTCCGCGCGCGCCATCCCGATATTCCGGTGGGCATATTGACGTATGCCAACATCGTCGTTGCGCGCGGCCGCGAGCACTTCTGCGCCGAGCTTGCCGCGGTGGGGGCTGACAGCCTGTTGGTCGCCGACGTGCCCTCGTTCGAGGCCCAGCCCTGGGCCGAGGCGGCCATTGCGGCGGGGATCGACCCGGTGCTGATCGCCGCGCCGACCACGCCCCAGCCGGCGCTCGAAACGATCGCCCGGCTAGGCCGCGGCTATACCTATTGCGTCGCTCGCCTTGGCGTCACCGGCAGCGGCATCGCGCCAACGATGGGCCACAGCCAGCTGTTCGACGACCTCGCCAGCTTAGGCGCGCCACCGCCCGTGCTCGGCTTCGGCATTTCCAGCCCGGCGCATGTCGCACAAGCGGTAGAGTCGGGCGCAGTGGGGGTGATCAGCGGCAGCACCCTGGTCGAGCGGGCATTGTTGCCCGACGGGGTGGATCAAGTCCGCGCATGCTGCGCCGCGATGAAGGTGGCCGCCCATAGGATCTGACTCCTTTGCGCCTTTCACTAATGTGGATTAAGTTTACGTCGAGACTCGGACATTCAGGGGGGAATCATGAAACTTGTCGTCAATGCGATCGCCTTGGGCCTGATGCTGTCGACCATCGCGTCGCCAGTGCAAGCCAGCGGCTCGAAAGTCTCCTCGCCGTTGGCGCTGGCCAAGCAGGCCGACAAGTTGAAGCCCGGCGACTGGGTGTGGGCGGGCAATATTGCGCCGCACGGGCCGGTTTTGGTCTATGTCGAGCTCGATCGCCAATTGGCGACAGTCTATCGCAACGGGGTACGCATCGGGGTCACCACCATCTCCTCGGGCAAGCCCGGTTTCGCCACTCCGGGCGGGGTCTTCACCATCCTCGAAAAGGACATTGATCATCGCTCGCGTACCTATGACAATGCGCCGATGCCCTACCAACAGCGCCTGACGTGGCGGGGCGTCGCGATGCATGCCGGCAACCTTCCCGGCTATCCCGCAAGCCACGGCTGCGTGCGGTTGCCGCTCGAATTCTCCAAATTGCTGTTCAAAACCACGACGATGGGCGGGACGGTGGTGATCGCCAACAGCAAGGCCGATCCCTACAAGCGCCCCCCGGCCGGGGTGCTCGCCCCGCACGCCGACGGCGGGAAGTCGGTGGCTCGCCTGCCACTTCAGAATAGCGAGGCCTATCGCTGGACCCCCGAGGCCGCGCCCAGCGGACCGCTATCGATCATCATTTCGACCGGCGACCAATTGGTAGTGGTGCTGCGCAACGGCACCGAGATCGGCCGGGCCCGCGCCGTGGTCAGTCAGCAAGCGTCGGATTCGCAGGTGCTGACGCTGTCCAAAGACACGCGCGGCCGCAATGAATGGATCCAGATCGGGGTCAACAATTTAAAGGCCGAGGATGCCGCGATTGTAAGCACGCAAGGGGTCGAGCGCATGCAATTGCCCGAGCCGTTCGTCGCCCGGATGCGCGCCGCGATGGGTGCCGGGACAACCGTGCTGATTACCAGTGCCAGCGTCGATACCAAGACCACCGGTGTCCAGACGACGGTCATCGCATCCGAACAGTAAGGCGGCCATGAAAACGCGCGCACCGGCGATTCATCGTGCGATTCCCGGTCGACGCCTGCGTTATGTGGCCACAAGCGCTATGCCGCGCGTTCGCCGGCCTTCTTTTCGCAATTGGCGTTGATGAGCGACTGGATGGCGGCGGTGAGGCCGTTGCTGAGGAGTGGCTTTTCGATCAGCACGGCACCCGCATCGGCGATGCGCTGTCGGACGCTGCGGGTCGGATTGCTGGTGATAATCACCGCCGGGCAAGTCTCGCCGCGCTCGCGCAACAAGCTGAGTAGCATCAGCCCGTCGATTCCCGGAAGCCGGTAATCGAGTATTAGACAGGCAGAATCCGCCAGCTTTGCCTGCGCCACCAGCGTTTCACCGCTGTCGAATGTCGCGACCGCAAACCCTTCCAGTTCGAGCGAAAACTTAAGCGAAGCACGGACCGCGGGATCGTCATCGACCAACAGAAGCATGGCAGCGGAGATCATCGGATGCCTTCAAGGACATGTTGGACGCCAAGGGTGATCTGGAACGCAATCATTGTCCAAATCTCCCTATTGGAGCGGCGATTAAGCCTACCGCGAGCGATCCGGACTAGGCGTCGCGAGCCGTTGGCGAAATTCGGGGCTTCACCCTAAGTAGCTATGCGGAGGTCGCGCCCAAGCCGCCTTGTCCCTATGAAAGCCCGCATGGATCGCCGAACCGCACTTGGACCCGATTTTACTGACCCGTCAGCCAGAATTGGTCCGGTGGCCGCCTGCGCTCTGGCGGTTGCGGTCATTGCCGCCGGGGTCGCAGCGCAAATGGGGCTAGATTCGCTACTTGAGCATCGCGCCACCTTCCTCTTTTTTGTGCCCGCAATTGTCTTGGCGGCTGCGCTGGCAGGGTTCTGGCCGGGACTATTCGCCACGACTCTCGGTGCGGCTGCAGGCCTGGCGATCGAATTCGCCAGCGGAGGAATTGCGGCCGGCGACGTCATCGGCTCAACGCTATTTCTGATCGTAGGCATAACGGTGACGATCGGCGGCGAGTGGTTCCATCGCGCTCGTATCCGCGCTGCGGATGTGAACAAGGATCTGGCGCGGCGTGAAGCGCATTTGCGCTCGATCCTCGAAGCGATTCCCGATGCGATGATCGTCATCGACGAGGACGGGCTGATGCGCGATTTCAGCCACGCCGCCGAGCGCTTGTTCGGCTGGACCCCAGACGAGGTCACCGGAAAGAATGTCAGCATGCTGATGCCCGAGCCCTATCGCACGGCGCATGATGGCTATTTGCAGCGCTATTATCGCACCGGCGAGCGGCGGATTATCGGCATCGGCCGCGTCGTCGTCGGCGAGCGCAAGGACGGCTCGACCTTTCCGATGGAGCTGGCGGTCGGCGAAGTGCTGGTGACCGAAGGTCGCTTCTTCACCGGCTTCATCCGTGACCTGACCGATCGCCAGCATACCGAGACGCGGCTGCAGGAACTGCAAAGCGAGCTGGTCCATGTGTCGCGGCTCACCGCGCTGGGCGAAATGGCGTCGGCGCTGGCCCATGAGCTCAACCAGCCGCTGTCGGCGATCGCCAATTATCTCAAAGGCAGCAAGATGCTGCTCGATCGGGAAGTGGTGCCCTACAAGCGAGTCGCCGAGGCGGTCGATCGCGCCGCCAGCGAAGCCTTGCGAGCGGGCGAGATCATTCGCCGCCTGAGGGACTTTGTCTCACGTGGTGAGACCGAGCGCCGGATCGAGAGCCTGCCCAAGCTGATCGAGGAAGCCGCCGCGCTGGCGCTGGTCGGCGCCAAGGAACATGGCGTGCGGGTGCGGTTTGACTTCGATCCGAACGTTGATCTGGTGCTGGCCGACAAGGTCCAGATCCAGCAGGTCGTACTCAACCTCATCCGCAATGCGGTCGACGCGATGCTCGAGTCTGACCAGCGACACTTGACCGTGACCGCGGTGCCAACGGCCAATGAGATGGCGCTGGTCAGCGTCGCCGATTCAGGACCCGGGATTAGCGAAGACGTCGCCGACCAGCTGTTCCAGCCATTCATCACGACCAAGCGCAGCGGCATGGGGGTCGGCCTGTCGATTTCACGGACGATCGTCGAGGCGCACGGCGGCAGGATCTGGTTCGAGGCGAATGAAGGCGGTGGCGCCGTCTTCCGATTTACCGTTCAACGTGTATCGAAGGAGGAATTGGTCGATGGTGGATGAGCCGGTGGTACATGTCATCGATGACGATGAGGCGGCACGGCAGTCGCTCGCGTTCCTGCTCGATTGCGCCGGTCTTTCGGTCCGATCCTATGAGTCTGCGGCAGAGTTTCTCACAGCGGTGCCGACGATGGAACATGGCTGCATCATCACCGATGTGCGGATGCCGGAGATGAGCGGAGTCGAACTGATCGGTCGTTTGAAAGCGCTGGCGGTGGCCGATCCGGTGATCGTCATCACCGGCCATGCCGACGTGCCTCTGGCGATCCAGGCGATGAAGGCCGGCGTCGCCGACTTCCTCGAAAAGCCGTTCAGCGACGATGCGATCCTCGGCGCGGTCCAGTCAGCATTGGCGCGGCGAACCGACGTCAATTTGGCCAAGGCCGAGCGTGACCGGTTCGTCGTCTTGCAGGAAACGCTTTCGCAGCGCGAGCGCGAAGTCCTCGACGGTCTGGTCGAAGGCCAGGCCAACAAGGTGATCGCGTACGATCTTGGCATCAGCGCGCGCACGGTCGAGGTTTACCGGGCCAACGTCATGACCAAGATGAAGGCCAGCAGCCTGTCCGAGCTGGTCCGCATGGTGACCATCGCCAAGCTGCTTTAATCTCTAGCCGACAGTGGCAATGGTGATGCCCATCGCCAGCACCCCAAGCGTAAGCAAGACCGGGACTATCAGCATCTGGACCAGCGCCGCCTTGCCACTGTTGTGGCCGGTAAACGTATTCATTCCATTGCGCATAAATTCGTCAAGGCTCGCTCGAGCGCCGTTGTCGCGTTCAACAGCAAAGAAAATGCGCGGCACGGTAAAGAAGGCGATCACAAACAAGGCAGCGATCACAATGACGAAGATCGATTGGGCCGAGGCGACTGTGGCGACAGCCAGCGCGACAATCAGCCCGGCATAGGATGCGGCAATCATCCGGCCAACCGCCGCAGGTACATCCGGAGCCGCCGGAGTGGCTCGAAACTCCTGCGATTGGCAGACCGGTTCCATCTCGGGAACGGGGAATGGCGCGACCGCAGCCGACGTCGGCCAGACTGCCGCGACGTCCATCGAGTCATAGCCTTGTCTGGCAATAATCTGTTCGCGGTACATCAGCTTCACTCCTTCGTCCGGCCGGTTCGGCCATCATGTGCAGCAACTCTATTGAGACCGCCCGCCGATCGAAATTCAGATAATCACCCTAAGGGGAACTCCGGAGTTTCGGCGCTCCATCGCGGCGCTTAGTTCGGCCGCAGACGCCAGTTTCCCGGAGCTGCAATGAAGGCCGAAATTCTGGCGCGCTACGCCGATCGCCCACTACCGCGCTACACCAGCTATCCGACCGCGCCGCACTTCGCCGCACTGGGTGCGGAAAATTATCGTACATGGTTGGCGGAGGTGCCGCCGGGAAGCGGTTCCTCGCTCTATCTGCATTTGCCGTTCTGCCGCTCGATGTGCTGGTATTGCGGCTGCCACACCACGGTGACCGCGCGCGACGAGCCGATCGCGCGCTATGTCGACGCACTGGCCGCCGAGATCGACCTGATCGCCGAGGCGCTTCTGCAGAGAATCACCGTTAAGCATATTCACTTTGGCGGGGGTACACCGACGCTGATACACCCGGCGCAGTTTATCGCGCTGATGGACAGGCTGCGCGACCGCTTCGACATCGCCGACGACGCCGAGATCGCGATCGAGATCGACCCGCGAACACTGAACAAGGCGATGGTCGACGCCCTCGCCGCTGGCGGGGTCAATCGCGCCAGCCTCGGCGTGCAGAGTTTCGACCCGGTGGTCCAGCGCGCGATCAACCGCGTCCAGACCTTCGAGGAAACCGAAATAGCGGTCACACGGCTGCGCGCGGCGGGGATCGCGGCGATCAACTTCGATTTGATTTATGGCCTACCGCACCAAACGATCGAATCGTGCCTCGACACCGCCGCGCAGTCGCTCGAACTCTATCCCGACCGGTTCGCCGTGTTCGGCTATGCCCATGTCCCCGCATTCAAGCGACACCAGCGCAAAATCCAGGAGTCGGCGCTGCCCGACGGCGCGAATCGGCTAGCCCAGGCAGAAGCGATCGCGGCGGCCTTGGTCGGAGCCGATTACCGGCGGATCGGTCTCGATCATTACGCACGGCCAGGAGATGCTCTGGCGGATGCCGCCGAAAACGGCGCGCTCCATCGCAATTTTCAGGGCTATACGACAGACGCGTGTGAGACGCTGATCGGGTTCGGCGCGTCCTCGATTGGCCGACTGCCGCACGGCTATGTCCAGAATGCGGTGCTGATAGGCGATTATCAGCGGCGCATCGCGGTGGGCGAACTGGCCGTATGCAAGGGTCGCGCGTTCGCTTTGGAAGACCGGCTGCGGGCGGCCGTCATCGAACGCATCATGTGCGATTACCAGGTCGACCTCGATGAGGTGTGCGGTCGCTTCGGCACCGACCCGGACGCGCTCCTCGCCAGTGGCGGGCTCGACCAACTCTATGCGGACGGCATCGCCCGGCGCGATCGCAATGTCATCGCCATCGCGGACGACGCCCGTCCGCTGGTCCGAGTTCTCGCCGCTACGTTCGACCAGTATCTTTGCGAAGCCCAGGCCCTCCACTCTCGCGCGGTATGATACGCATTGGCCACTTCCCTCAATAAGCCCATTCGAGCATCAGCCAGATTTTGCGGGCGTCGCTCGCGAAGCTCTTGGCGCGGTAGTCGGCAAGCTTGGCGGTCGCGGTCCAGCGGCCGCGCTTGGCCGAAATCATCGCGTCCCATTCGCTGCCATAATTTATGTCCAGCCGGGCGCTGTCGAAGCGGTGATAAACGGCTGCCGCGTTGATAGCATCGAACCCGCCGACGTTTTTCCAACCATAGCCGCCGCTGGCGTAGAGATCGCGCAGCCCTTCAGGCGGGGTGGTGAGGAATTTGTCGGCCCAACCCTGGAATTTGTGGAGCGTCGCGAGCGG
>JBDSOV010000206.1:0-9916 GCA_039914575.1 Sphingomicrobium sp. | reverse complement strand
CCTTCGTGACGATCGACCAGGATACGCGCGGCGGCGATGACATTTTTGGCCTTGGTGTTGAACAGGCCGATTGTCTTGATTTGATCCTTGAGCCTTTCTTCGCCGAGGTCGAGCATCGCTTGCGGAGTGGTGACGTGCGAGAACAAGCTGTGCGTCGCCTTATTGACCCCGACATCGGTCGCCTGTGCCGAAAGCGCGACCGCAACCAGCAAGGTGTAGGGGTTCACATAATCAAGCTCGGTCTGGGGCGAGGGATCGCCCTCCGCCAGCCGGCGGTAGAATTCGAACGCGTCCGCCCGGTTCATGCCGCGTCGATCACGTCCCGCATTGTGTAGAGACCGGGGGCTTTTCCGTGGAGGAAGCGGGCGGCGGTCAGCGCGCCGCGGGCGAAGATGGCGCGATTCTCGGCGCGGTGGGAGAGGATGATCCGCTCGTCACGGCCGAGGAACAGGACGTCATGGTCGCCGGCCACTGTGCCGCCACGAACCGCGGCATAGCCGATCTGGCCGGATTCGCGGACCGGACCGGTGCCGCAGCGGCCGATCTCCTCCTCGGCATTGAAGCCGCGACCTTCCTCGACCGCCTTGCCGAGGTGGAGCGCGGTCCCGCTCGGCGCGTCCTTCTTCTTGTTGTGGTGGATTTCGACGATCTCGACATCCCAGTCGTCCGGCCCGAGCACCTTGGCGGCGCGCTCGACCAAGTCAGCCAGCAGCGCGATACCGATCGATGTGTTGGGCGCGAGGAGCACCGGCACCACTTCGGCCGCCTCGGCGATCAAATCATAATGGCCTTCGGTCAGCCCGGTGGTCCCAACCAAGATCGGAATACCGGCACTTACCGCCTGGTCGAGGCTCGATCGAAGCCCATCGGGGGAGGAGAAATCGACCAGAACATCGCCATGGTCGGGGTCGATCGTGACATCGTCCGCCGGTTCGACCGCGGTGGCGATGGCGCGGCCCATGCGGCCCTTGGGAGCGTAGAGCGTAAGGCGAAGCGGCTGCTGGTCGGTGCGCATGGGCAGCGTGATGGCGCAGGCCTCCGCCAAGCGCAACTAGGCGTCTGGCAGGAACCGTGCGGCGATGTCGCGGGCAAGGCGCGCGGGGCGGTGGGTGACCGAGTCGAGGCAGCACCAGCTCGACTTGACCTCGGCCAGAACTTCCTCGCCGCGCTTGATTACCGTGGTGAACAGCGCCTTGGCACCTTCGACTCGCTCGGCGATGACATCGGCGACGACGATATCGTCGAGGAAAGTCGGCCGGCGATATTTGATCTCGTGGCTCAGCGCGACCCACAGGTGGCGCGCGACCGCTTCGGGCGGGGCAAGGCTTTCCCAATAGCGGATCACCGCTTCCTGCACCCATTTCAAATACACGCTGTTGTTGACATGACCCATATGGTCGATGTCGGCGGGCAGGATGCCGATGGGATAATGGAAGGCGGTCACAGACATCCTGCAAAGGTGGCTATTGCTGACATTATTGTCAATGATTACGGGCGATTGTCAAAGGTGGCCTCACCTCGCATTGTAGCGACAACGAGGAAGGCAAGCAGATGTTCAACTGGTCGACGTGCCTGATTGCGGGCGTGCTGGTGCACGGCGCGGTCGTCAAGGCGCTGACGGAGACTGGCAAGAAGGATTGACCAGAGCGGGGGCGAGTAAGCGTATGAAGTTACCCACACCGATCCACGGCTGGCGCGTGCTGGCCGGCGAAATGGGCGTGATCGCGGTCAGTGTGCTGATTGCGCTGGGTGCCCAGCAATTGGTCGAGCGGCGCGAGTGGAACCAGAAAGCGGCGGCGACCGAAGAAGCGATCAAGGACGAGCTCGCAGTCTCGGCGGGGTTTAGTTACGAGCGGCGCATCATTCAGCCTTGCCTGCAGGGCAAGATCCGCGAACTGGCGGACAAGCTGGTTGCGAACGAGGGCGCCTGGAGCGCGTCGCCAATGAAGCTGTCGAGCGCGCAATATCGCAACGTCATGCCGCCGGCCTATCGCGCGCCAAGCCGGACGTTCCTGTCGGATGCATGGACCACCGCCATGTCCGACGGGACTGTCAACCATTTGCCCGCAGCGCGGGTTCAGCAATTTTCTGCCCTGTATAATCAGGTGGGCGACATGGCGCGCCTGCAAGAAGAGGAGCAGAGCGCCGGTGCAAGCCTCACTCCGCTGAGTTTCGATGGGCGGCTCGACGATCGGACCCGCGCCGAGATGATTGCCCGGCTGGCGGAAGTCGACCGCATCAATAGCCTGATGGCACTGATTGGAGGGCAGATCATCGACGCGCTTCGCGAACTCAAGTTCGGCTATGACAAGTCAGAAGTGACGATGGGGGCAAAGGGGGTGGTTACCGAGCAGCGCGGCATTCGCGGGACCTGCGTTGCACCTACCGCGCTCGATTTGGGATAATCGTGGCGGTTCGCAACATCGTCATCCTGACCGGCGCTGGGATCAGTGCGGAGAGCGGGCTGGCGACGTTTCGCGCCGCCGATGGGCTGTGGGAGGGGCATCGGGTCGAGGATGTCGCGACGCCCGAGGCCTATGAGCGCGATCCGGCGCTGGTGCATCACTTCTACGATGCGCGGCGGGCGCGGCTGGGGGAGGTCGAGCCCAATGCGGCGCATGTCGCTCTGGCGCGGCTCGATTCCGAATGGCCGGGCGATTTGCTGATCGTCACCCAGAATGTCGACGATCTGCACGAGCGCGCCGGGGCCACGCGGCTGCTGCATATGCATGGTGAGTTGACGAGCGGCTGGTGCCTAGCGTGCAACAATCGCTTCCCGTGGGAGGGACTGATGGATTCCTTCTCCCATTGCCCGACGTGCACGATCCCCGGCATGGTTCGCCCCGACATCGTCTGGTTCGGGGAGATGCCGTACGAAATGGAGCGGATTGAAGCGGCGCTTCGGGAATGCGATTTGTTCGTGTCGATTGGCACTTCGGGCGCGGTCTATCCCGCGGCGGGGTTCGTCCAGACCGCGAAATATCGCGGGGCGGCGACATTGGAGATCAATCTGGAGCCGAGCCAGGGAAGCATTTTCTTCGATGAGCGGCGATTCGGGCGCGCGAGCGAGGAAGTGCCGAATTGGGTCGAGGGCATGCTTGGCTAGGCGCAGCGGCGGTGGGCTGTTAGCGTGAGATTGGGGAGTTGCATATGAAGGGGCAATTACCACGGCCGCCGCAGGGATGGGCGGCGCTCCGCTGGGAAGTCGCGGTCGTGTTTGTCGGTATTGCGCTGGCGTTAGGCGCGCAACAACTGGCCGACTGGCTCTATTGGCGCGGCCAGGCGACACAGGCTCGGCGCAACATTGAGGCCGAATTGCTTGAACATGAGAAGGACGGATACGAGCGCCTTGCCGTTCAACCGTGCATGCGCGGCCAACTTGCAGCCTTGTCCACGCAACTAATTGCAAGCGAAGGAAAATGGAAGGCGATGCCGATGGCGGTATCACCGGAAGGGGTGTCCGACGTTGCGATGAAGGTCATCCCGAGCGCCTACCGCGCACCCTCGCGACTCTGGCTCGATGAGGCATTCAAGACAGCCCAGGCCACCGGGGCGCTTAACCACATGTCCGACCGACTCGTTGCCAGCTACACGCAGGCTTACCATCGCGCTCGCCGCAACTTTTCGCTGCAGGACAATGAGGAAGAAGCCGCCGCCGGCTTGGCCCCGCTGGCCATCGACGGAACCATTAGCGCTGACGCCCGCCTGGATTTGTTTGCCGCGCTTAGCCAGGTTGATCGTGCAAACAGCTATATCGAAAATAACGTTCGGCAGGAGTTGGCCGAGCTACGAGGGTTGCTGCGAACGGGGCCGCTGTCGGTTCGCGAGGCCGGCGTTCGCGAACGTATCACAAATCAGCGGAAATTTCGCGGGGCGTGCGTTTTACCGCTTACGCTGAAAGCCTAATCCGCCCAGTCCAGCCCGATGTCCTCGTACAGCCCGCGATCTTCGTCCCACTTGGGGTTGACCTTGACGTGGAGGAACAGGTGGACTTTGCGGCCGAGGTGCTCGGTGATGGCTTCGCGCGATGCCTGGCCAATGGCCTTTAGCCGCGCGCCGCCCTTGCCGACGACGATCGCCTTCTGGCTGTCGCGCTCGATCAATATTTGCTGGTGAATGACGGTCGATCCATCCTTGCGGTCTTCCCATTTCTCGGTCTCGACCGCGGCTGAATAAGGCACTTCGGCGTGGAGCTGGAGGTAGAGTTGCTCGCGGGTCAGCTCGGCCGCGACCATGCGGTCGGTGGCGTCGGTCAACTGGTCGTCGGGAAAGTGCCACGCACTGGCCGGCATGGCGGCGGAGAGGTGCGCCTTGAGGTCCGCGACGCCGTCGCCGGTGGTCGAGCTGATCATGAAAATCTGTTCGGGCTTGAGCCGCTCGGCGAGGCGCTGGGCGATGGTCAGCAATTGCCCCTTGTCGGCAATATCGACCTTGTTGAGCACCAAAATCTTGGGCTCGGGCCGCGCTTCGACGCCTTCGATCACCTGCTCGACGCGCGGGCCGACCTTGGCCGCCGCGTCGATCACCAGCACCACGCGGTCGGCATCGTCGGCGCCTTCCCACGCGGCCTTGACCATCGCCCGGTCGAGCCGGCGGTTGGGGGTAAAAATGCCGGGCGTGTCGACCAGCAACATCTGGGTGTCGTCGGCGATGGCGATGCCCATCAGCCGGGCGCGGGTGGTCTGCGCCTTGGGACTGACGATCGCCACTTTCTGCCCGACCAAAGCATTGACGAGGGTCGACTTGCCGGCATTGGGCGCGCCGAGGATCGCGACTACGCCGCAGCGCTGGGTCATACGATTTTCTCGAGCAGCGCGATGGCGGCGGCGGTCTCCGCATCCTGCTTCGACGGTCCTTCGGCTTCGGCTTCCCCGGCGCCTCGGATCGAGACCTTGATGCGGAAGGTCGGGGCGTGGTGGAGCCCGAAGCGGCTGACGATCTCATACACTGGCGAGCCCCAATTCTTGGCCGCTGCAAGCTCCTGCAGCGCTGATTTGGGATGGACCGGGGCACCATTCTGGCTGTCGAGCCGGGATGCCCAGGCGCTGCGAATGAACGCCTTGGCGGCGCTATAACCGCCGTCGAAATAGAGCGCGCCGATCAGGCTTTCGACGACGTCGCCGATGACATTGTCACTCTCGGTGGCAAGATCCTCGCGCGCCTGTCGCCCGAGGCGAATCTTGGCCGGGACACCCAGTTCGCGGCCGACGTCAGCGCAGGTCTCGCGCGCGACGAGGGCGTTGTAACGGCGGCTCATCTGGCCCTCGGGCTCGTCCGGGAAGCGCTCGTACAGCCATTCGGCGACGACCAGGCCGAGCACGCGGTCGCCGAGAAATTCGAGTCGTTCATAGGTAGTCCGGCTGGCGCTGCCGTGGGTCAGCGCTTGCTCATAGAGCGCGAGGTCGGTCGGCTGGTGGCCGAGCGCAATGGTCAGGAAGTCACGCAAATCGCTCATGGCTGGTAACTCGTTCCGATCCGGTTGAAGCGCAGCGCGCTGATCCATGTCCATGGCTTCCAATAAGAGGCGCTGCCGTCGGTCGACCAGAAGGCGAAGGCGGCGCGCCCGACCAGCCGGTCGACCGGCACCAATCCGACCCCGCCCTGATCCAAAGTGAAGCGGCTGTCGAGGCTGTCGTCGCGATTATCGCCCATCAGAAATAGCCGGCCTGCGGGAACAGTGACCGGGGCAACGTCGTCACCTGCGCCCCCTGTGACTTGGTCAAAAGTAAGATAAGAGCGGCCGCTGGGGAGGATCTCGCGGAACGCTGGGTAAAAGCACAGCGCGAGGTGATCGACCATCACCAATTCCCGGCTCGCGGACCCCTGGCACGGACTGTTTGGGCTGACCGGCACTCCCACGGGCCGGACCTTTTGCTTGGGCATTGCGCGGCCGTTGAGGATCAGCACGCCGCCGCGCATCGCCACCGTGTCGCCGGGCAGGCCAATGACGCGCTTGACCCAGTCGGCGCCGATCGCATCGGGGCGCTTGAAGATCACGACATCGCCACGCTCGGGGAAATTGCCGAAAATGCGGCCCGAAAAGGACGGGATTTGCCCAGGGAAGCTAAAGCGGGAGACGCCATAGGGCCATTTGGAAACGAACAGATAGTCGCCGATCGCCATCGTCGGCAGCATCGATCCCGACGGGATACTGAACGGCGCCACCACCAGGCTGCGCAGCGCCCAAGCAAACAAGACGAGGCCGGCCAGCCAGCGAATCGTCGCGCCGGGCGTCGTCTTTTTGGGTTTAGCTTCTGAAATGGAACTATTGTCCGGCATCGGCGGCCTTCTTTCGGGCCGCATGGCCAAGGTCAAGCGAAACGGCCCGATTTCAGGCTGGGCGCCCAAGCAGGGATGGTTTTTGCGCCGCGCCGTTCTAAGAGGGCGGCGATGACCTCACCCACCGCAAAAGACGGCCCGTGGGCCGCGATCGACACGCATGACGTGGCACGGCTCGATGCTTTGTTCAGCGCCGAGCCCGACCGGCTGGGGCGGCTGTCGCTTGAGGTTGGCGGGATATATTTCGACTGGACCAAGACCCATCTCGACGCCGCGCTAATCGCCAAGTTCGAGGCGCTGGCTGAGGCGCAGGGGTTTGCCGCCAAACGCGATGCGCTGTTTTCGGGCGGGCAAGTTAATGCCAGCGAAGGCCGGCCAGCGACCCATGTCGCCGAGCGCGGGCAGGGCGCCCCGGCGGATGTCGCAGCGGCCGCGGCGCTTCACCAGCGAATGCGCTCGCTGATCGACGTGATCGAGGGCGGGGCGTTTGGCGAAGTGCATGGCGTGCTGCACATCGGAATCGGCGGTTCGGCGCTTGGGCCCGAACTGTTGCTCGACGCGCTGGGGCGCGACATCGGCAATTACGGGGTCAGCATATTGTCGAACATCGACGGCCAGGCGGTCGACGATGCGACCGACCCGCTCGACCCGGAATCGACCCTGATCGTCGCGGTGTCGAAGACTTTCACCACCGCCGAGACGCTGATGAACGTTCGCGCCGCCATCGCTTGGATGACCGAGGCCGGGGTCGAGGATCCCTATGGCCGGGTGATTGCGGTCACCGCTAATCCGCAGGCGGCGATCGAGTTCGGGATCGACGAGACGCGGATCCTGCCATTCGGCGAGGGCGTTGGCGGGCGATACTCCTTGTGGTCCTCGGTCGGCTTCTCGGTCGCGCTGGCGCTGGGCTGGGAAGCGTTTGAGTTATTGCTTGAGGGCGCAGCGACGATGGATCGCCACTTCCGCCTCGCCGAGCCGGCCATAAACGTGCCGCTGATCGCTGCCTTTGCCGATTTGACCTATAGCCAGCGGTTCAAATGCGAAACACGCGCTGTGTTTGCCTACGACGAGCGGCTGCGGCTGCTGCCGTCCTACCTCCAGCAGCTCGAGATGGAATCGAACGGCAAGTCGGTCACCGCCGATGGTGCGCCGCTGGGTCGGCCGAGCGGACCAGTGACGTGGGGCGGAACCGGGACCGATGCCCAACATGCGGTGTTCCAGTTGCTCCACCAGGGAACGCATTTGGTGCCGGTCGAATTTGTCGGGGTGACCGAGGCCGAGGACGGTCAGGATCCGGCACATCATCGCGCCTTGCTGCTCAACGCCTTCGCGCAAGGCGCGGCGTTGATGGCGGGAGACAGTTCGGACGATCCGTACAAGGATTTCCCCGGCAACCGGCCTTCGTCGACGATCCTGCTCGAGCGGCTCGATGCGCGGACATTGGGGGCGCTGATCGCCTTCTACGAGCATCGGACGTTCGCTCAGGCGGTGATGTTGGGGGTCAATCCGTTTGATCAATTTGGGGTTGAGTTGGGAAAGAGGCTGGCGCGCGCGTTGGATGATCCCGAACATCGCGAGAAATTCGATGCGTCAACCCGGGCACTGATCGAAAAAGCGGGGCTTTAGATGGCGCATTTTGATTTGATCGTGATCGGCGCCGGATCGGGCGGGGTGCGCGCAGCGCGGGTCGCGGCGGCGCACGGCGCGAAGGTCGCGATCGCCGAGGAGCATAAGGTTGGCGGGACGTGCGTGATCCGCGGCTGCGTGCCCAAGAAATTGCTGGTTTACGGGGCGCATTTCGCCGAGGATCTGAACGACGCCGCGATGTTCGGGTGGGACGTTCCCAAAACCTCGTTCAACTGGCCGGTGCTGCGCGACAATGTGCTGGCCGAGGTCGGGCGGCTCGAGGGGCTGTATGAGCAGACCCTGGCGAACCATGATGTGACGATTTTTCACGAGCGCGCGGAGCTTGTCGGGCCGACCGAAATCCGGCTCGCGTCGGGGGCAAGTCACACTGCGAGCATCATATGCGTGGCCACTGGCGCGCGGCCCTTGATGCCGGAGTTTCCCGGGGCGGAATTCGCGATCAGTTCGAATGAAGTGTTTCATCTCAATGACTTGCCCAAGCGCATCGTGATCGCTGGCGGCGGCTATATCGCCAATGAATTTGCCGGCATCTTCCACCAGTTCGGGAGCCATGTGACGATCGTCAACCGCTCCGACGCGATCCTTCGCGGCTATGACGAGCAGCTCCGCGACCGCCTGCTCCAGATCAGCCTGGCCAAAGGCATCGACTTCAAATTCAACGCGACATTCAATGGAATCGAGAAGCGCGACGACGGTTCGCTGACGATCGACATGCACGGCTGCGACGATATCGAGGCGGACGAAGTGCTGTTCGCGATCGGGCGGCGGCCCAACGTCGAAGGGCTGGGGCTCGAGGCAGTGGGCGTGAAGCTCGGCGAGAATAAGGAAATCAAGGTCGACGCCGACAATCGCACCAACGTGCCGTCGATCTACGCGCTGGGCGATGTCACCGATCGCGTGCAACTGACCCCGGTCGCGATCCGCGAGGGGCAGGCGTTCGCCGACAGCGTGTTCGGGGATAAGCCGACGCGGGTCGATTACGACAATATCCCGAGCGCGGTGTTCAGTCACCCGCCGCTGGCCGGGGTCGGCATGACCGAGAGCCAGGCGCGCAACAAATTGGGATCGGTGCGGATCTACACCTCGGACTTCCGGCCGATGAAGAATGTGCTGGCCGGACGCAACGAGCGCTCGCTCTACAAATTGGTGGTCGACGAGACCACCGACGAGGTGGTCGGGGTCCACATGATCGGCCCCGACGCCCCCGAACTGCTCCAGGTCGCGGCGATCGCGGTCAAGGCGAAGTTGAAGAAAGCCGACTTCGATGCGACGGTCGCATTGCACCCGACAATGGCCGAAGAATTGGTGTTGATGCGCTAAAGCGCGTGATGGCGCCTAATGGTCGCGGCATCGAGGCGAAGGAAACGCGCGGCGTTGTTGTAGAGAATGTCACGTTTTTGCGCCGGGGTCAGGAACGGTGCCTGCTCAATCGCAACGATCGAGCGCTCGATCAGCTCTGGCCACACGCCCTGATCGGTGCCGAACATCACGCGGTCGGCGAAACCGGCATCGCTGATCGCCTTGAGATAGCGGTAGAATGCGGGGCGAGGCTCGGTCCCGACCAGCGCGGCGACGTCGACATAGACCTGCGGGTGTGCGCCCATCAACGCGAGCAGGTCGTCGAGCAACGGATAGCCGGCGTGCATGATGTACACCCTCAGCCGCGGATGGCGGATCAGCACCGGTTCGAGCGTCAGCGCGCTGCTCGCCGCCGCGCGATACACGTCGTTTCCGCGATAGGCGTCGGCGCCGCCGCCCGGGCCGAGGTGAAGGCCGACCGGAATGCCGAGCTCCTCGGCCAGTGCCCAATATGGTTCGAGCCGCGGATCGTCGGGCGGCACGCCCTCATATTGCGTCATCACCTCGCCGAGCAGATCGAACGAACCGGCTTTCCACAAAGCGCGAACCTCGCCCGGCGAGCGCGCCTGGAAACGGGCGGACGCAGGGTGCGGCAGAATGCGCAGGTCGAGCCCGCGGATGATCCGCCCCG
>JBDSOV010000197.1:0-6158 GCA_039914575.1 Sphingomicrobium sp. | reverse complement strand
CGCTTTCTCGACAGCCTCAGTCGCCCGGCCGATGCCGAACCGCCGCCCGTCGCCGCGCCACCGCCAGAGCCCGAACCCGAGCCCGTCCCCTCGATCGGCGAAGTCGTCGCCCGGATCGAACGCTTGCGCTCCAGCCGGGCGCAACCGTTCGCCCCGCCACTCGATCTGCAGGCGCCGCTGCCGCGCACCCCCGATTATCCAGTGCCGGCCCTGTTCCGCTGGGAATGCGGCGCGGGCGGCGAGATTGAATGGGTTGAAGGCGCACCGCGCGGACCGTTAATCGGTCGCTCGATCGCCAATGCCGACCCCGACGAGGGCGTTGACGATTGCGTCGAGCGGGCGTTCGTCATCCGCGCCCCGTTTCGCGATTGCCTGCTCGAGCTTGGCGACGATGGCTTGATGTCCGGCGAATGGCAGATCAGCGGCGCCCCGGCCTTCGCGCCGGGCGACGGGCGCTTCATCGGCTATCGCGGGATTGCACGGCGCGGCCAGCCCGAACCCGATCCGCTGCCACCGCGCTTGAGCAGCGGACTGCCGTCCGGCCATGATGCGCTTCGCGAGATGATCCACGAGATCAAGACGCCGTTGAATGCAATCATCGGCTTTGCCGAGATTATCGATGGCCAATATTTCGGCCCAGCCCACCGCCGTTACCGCGAGCGCGCGGCGGAGATCGTCACCAATGCTCGCTCGTTGCTCGAAGCGGCCGAGGATCTCGATTTCGTCGCCAAGCTGCAATCGGCCCGCGCCAGCGCCAGCGAAGGCACCGATTTCGCGACCTTCTTCCCGTCGTTCGCCGATGCGTTGCTGGCTCGCGCCGCCAGCCTCGGCGTGCAGCTCGACCTCGATGCCCCCGATACCGCAGGCACCTGCATGCTAGAGCCCGAACTGACCGAGCGCCTGCTGCGTCGGTTCACCGACGCGATCCTCGCCGCGACCGCACCGGGCGAGCATCTGACCTTTCGGGTGCGTCGCTTCGACGACCGCTTTGCGATGAGCGTGACCCGGCCCAAATCGACCATCCTTGCCGGCAAGGAAGATCTGCTCGATCCCGAATTCACGATTGGCGGCGCCGACCGCGCATTGCTCGGATTGGGTTTTTCGCTCAGGCTGATCAACGGGCTGGTCGGCATTGCCGGAGGCGGGCTCGACATCGATGACGGCCAGTTCACTCTGGGCATTCCGCTCAAGGCGGATTGACCGCAAAAGCCCTCCTTCGCCTTCGGCTTCGGCGGGCAGCCGTCGCTGACTTGGCTGGCTAGCCAGCCGAAGCCCCGGCGAAGGCTGGTGGGCCCGGAGGGACTCGAACCCCCAACCTAGCCGTTATGAGCGGCCAGCTCTAACCAGTTGAGCTACAGGCCCCCACCGCGGAAAGAGCCTCAAAATGAGCCTCAATTCAAGCCTGTCTTCCGGACAGGCCGGAATATAGGCTGGTCGGGGAGACAGGATTCGAACCTGCGACCCTCTGCTCCCAAAGCAGACGCGCTACCAGGCTGCGCCACTCCCCGACGCCGAGCCCGATAGAGCGCATAGGCCTCGCCCGTAAACCCCGAACCTTTAATTCGAATTTGCAGGGGCAGCCTGGTTGTTGTCATTCTTGTTGCCGACCCTGACGTCGACATCGAGATTTTTGACGGCTGCGCCGGCTTCCCTGGTGTCGTTGACGATCGCGCCGGCCGCCTGATCGATGGTGTTGAGTGCGTTCGCGCCGGCATTTTCGGCGACGTCCTGGTTGTAGGACACGGTGACCTGGTCATTGGCCTTGTCGTCGGTCACCTGGCAGGCGCCGAGCAGCAAGGCAGGGGCGAGGATGAGAGTGAAGCGCATGATGATCTCCTATGGTTGGTTCGAAAGGTTCAACGCTGGCCGCGCCGCTTAGGCTCCACCGCCGGCTCGATCCCGCCCGACAGCACCGCCAGCACCGCGGTCCATGCCGCGACATTCTGCCTCAGCTGCGCCGGGTCAACCTTGTCAAGCGTATCGTCGGGGGTGTGATGGACATCGAAATAGCGCGTGCCGTCCTGGTTGAGCGCGACCCCGGGCAGGCCGTCGGCGACCATCGGGCCGATGTCCGACCCCTCGGTCTTGTCAAGCGCGCCGGGCACGATCCCGAGCGGCTGCAGCGCGCGCTGGATCGCCAGCGCTTCGGACTTGCGTGCCTCGCCCAGCCGGCTGTCGACTTTCCAGATGCGGTCGGCGCCGAAGTCGCTTTCCATCAGCGCATAATGCGGCTGCTTGCCATATTTGGTGCGGTAATCGAGCCCGCCGAACAGCCCGACTTCCTCCGCCCCAAACCACACGATTCGGATCGTGCGAAGCGGTCGACCGGCGTCCATGATACGCTTGGCCGAAGCGGCGGCGATCGCCACGCCGGTGGCGTCGTCGAGCGCGCCGGTACCCTGGTCCCAGCTGTCGAGATGGCCGCCGACCAGGATCGGCGCCAGGCTCAGATCGCGGCCCGGGACTTCGGCGATGACATTGCCCGATTGTTGGCCCACCAAATTGGTCGATTCGAGCTGCAACCGCATCCGCACCGGGCCGTTGGCGCGCTTGAGGATGCGCTGGACCTGCTCGGCGTCGGGCAGCGGCAAAGCGCCCGCCGGAATCGGCGTCACCCCCTCGGCGAAGGTCATCACGCCGGTGTGCGGGTTGCGATGATAATCGGTACCGATCGAGCGGATGACGATCGCGATTGCGCCCTTGCGGCTGGCAATGCTCGGCCCCTGGCGGCGCGGCGCACCGAAGACGCCATAGCCCGATCCATCTTCGGTGCGAGGCATGGCGTGGCTGACGAACACGATCTTGCCCCGCACCGCCGAGTCGGGCGCGGCTTCAAGGTCGGCGAGATTGTCAAACCCGACCAGCTCGCCCTCGATCCCGCCCGGCGGGGTCGAGGCGGAATTGCCGAGCGCGGCGATTATCAGTTTCTGCGGGAAGGGCGACACGATCGACACGCTTTCGGCCCCGCGCACCCACACCGGCATGGTGAAGCTGTCGATCCGCACATTGGCGAACCCCATCGCCTTCAATTTGGCGACTGACCAGGCCCGCGCCCGGGCCTCGGCCTCGGTCCCGGCCATGCGCTGCCCGACCTCGGTGGTCAAACCTTCGGTGATGTCCCACGCATAAGTGTCGGCCAACGCGGCGTCGCGCAGCCGATCGACCTCGCGTGGCGAGACCTGGGCGGGGAGGGCGGCGGCAGTGGCGAGCAGGGTCGCGGCGAGGAGGGTGCGGATCATGGCGCCATGCCTAGCCAGCGCTGCGCCGTCTGTCATCGGCGATTTGTCGAAAGTTACAACAACCGCATCTGGTCGCCTTGCGGGGCCACGAACAGGTCGCGGCGGAGCGGGATTTTCATCATTCCCAGGCCATAGCGCTTCGTCGCCTTCTCAAAGCGGGTGCGGAGCAGGTCGGCCCACGGTCCCTGACCTTGCATCCGGCCGTGGAAATCGGGGTCATTGTCGCGCCCGCCACGCATTGAACGGATGGTCGCCATTACCTTGCTCGCCCGGTCGGGATAATGGGCATCGAGCCAGGCGCGGAACAAAGGCGCGACTTCGTGCGGCAGGCGCACCGGCAAATAGAAGCCGCCGCGCGCGCCGGCCGCCACCGCCGCCTCGACGATCGCCTCCAGCTCATGATCGGTGATTTGCGGCACCACCGGCGCGATCGCGACATAGGTCGGTACCCCGGCGTCGGTCAGCGTCCTGACCGCCGCCAGCCGCTTTTTCGCCGATGGTGCGCGCGGCTCGAGCGTTCGGGCGATGGCCGGTTCGAGCGAGGTGATCGAGATCGCCACCGAGGCAATCCCCAGCTTCGCCGCCGGTCCAAGCAGATCGAGGTCGCGCAATATTCGGTCGGACTTGGTGGTGATGGTGAACGGGTGGCGCGTCTCCAGCAGCAATTCGATCAGCGAGCGCGTGACCCGCCAGCGTTCCTCGATCGGCTGGTAGGGGTCGGTGTTGGTCCCCATCGCGATCGGCGCGCAGTCATAGCCAGGTCGCGACAGCGCGCCGTGGAGCAATTTCGCGGCATCGGGCTTGACGAACAACCGGCTTTCGAAATCGACCCCGGGGGACAAATCGTGAAACGCATGGGTTGGCCGCGCGAAGCAATAGATGCAGCCATGCTCGCACCCGCGATAGGCGTTGACCGAGCGGTCGAAGCCGAGGTCGGGCGAGCGGTTGCGGGTCAGGATCGACTTGGCCCGCTCGATCGTCACCGTTGTCCGGCGTGGCGCCATACCGTCGAGCGCCTCGACCGTATCGAGCCAGTCGCCGTCGATCACATGCTCCTTCAAATTGAAGCGTGTGGACCGCTCGTTGCGCGTCGCCCCGCGCCCGTGATTCGACTCGATTGGCATGACGTCTTGCTAGCGCCCAGCCAGGAACAAAACAAGAACAATTAACGGCGGGTCGGCATCGGAAAGGCCGGCCATTTGTGCTGGGCGATGGCCTTGAGCGTCGCCTGCGGGGTGCCGGCCATGGCTTCATAAACCCACATGTTGCGCAGCACCGCGGGGACGTAAAAGCGGGTTTCCCAATAGGGCAGACTCTCGATCCACAGCAAAGGATCGCCCTTGTCGTTGATGTAATTCCAGCGGTCGACCGGCAGCGGCCCGGCATTGTAAGCGGCGATCACCTTGGGCAATTGGCCGCGCGTCGCGCTCTTGCCGCGCATCAGTTCGATGAAGCTCTGGCCATATTCGAGATTGGTCGCGGGGTCGGCGAGATTGCCCGGCACCACGCCGCGCGCCCGCGCAAAATCGCCCGCGGTGCCGGGTCGCACCTGCATCAGTCCGACCGCGCCCGCCGGACTGACTGCCGCGCTTCGAAAGTCGCTTTCCTGGCGGACATGGGCGTAGGCCAGCGCCGGATCGACCCGCCATCCGCCGACCGGCGCCCAGCGCGGCAGCGGGAAGCGATCGGCGGCGGCAGCGACCGCGCCGGGCGGGCCGTTATGCGCAATCCAGAACGCCGCGGCGGGAAGCTCAAGTTCACGCGCCTTGGCGGCCAGCGCGCTATGGCTCGACGGCGATCCGATCTTGCACTGGTGGCGAAGCATTTCCTCGGCCAGCGACCGCTCGCCGATTGCTGCCAGCTCGGCGGCGCGGCGGACGTTGGGCAATTGCGCAATGCCCGACGGTGCGCGCGGGGCGGGGGCAAGCGCTTTGTCCATCCCCAAGGTCTGTCGCGCGACCAATCCGTAGAAACTCTCGGGCGAGCGCGCCGCTGTCTTCATCAATTGCTCGACCAATTGCGGCCGACGACATGCCATTTCCGATCGCGCGCCCCAATAGGCACCCGCCGCGACCAATTCGCTCTCGGCCCGGCTGATCGATACCGCGCGAAAATGCGCCGCCGCGGCATTGCAGTCGCCTTGACGCCACGACGCCAGTCCGGCGATCCACTGCGCCTGCGCCGCCCACTCGCCGCTCGCCCCCGAAATGCCGCTCTCGGCAACGCGCTTGGCCTCGCCATCCCTCGCGATGACATAATAGATCCACGCCACCCGCTGCGCCGCTTCGGCCCGGGCTTCAGCGCTCAGGGTTGGCATGGCGGCGGTGTACAGCGCCTCCGCCTCGACCGCCGAATCGCTCTTCACCAGCGGCTCCATCGCGATGCGCAGTGCGTCGGCGGCGGGTTCGCCCTCGACGGGACGCGATCGATGGCGGCGCGGCGCGCTGGCCAGCGGCACGACGCGCCCCTGGCTGACGATCGACGGCGGGTCGACCGAGCCGCGCGCGATCGCCATTCGCTGGAGTTGGCTTGCCTGCGGAAGCTCGGGCGCGGCCGCGATCAGCGCCTCGATCGCGGCCAGATCGGCCTTTGGAGAGTTGCGCGCGGTAAACAGCTCGGCCCTGGCCACGGTCTTCAGCGGATGCTCGCCCAGCGCGTCGATCCCGGCGCCGGCTGCTGCCCAATTCTCCGCCCGAATTGCATTGAATATCCCTCGCCAGTCCTTTGGAACTGCCACCACCGGAACAAGCGGTGGCGGTGCGGGCTGATCGGTCAGCACCGGCGCCAGCGGGTCTTCCTGCGCTTGTCCCGGGGCGGCGCTCGCTAGCAGCAGCAGGCCAATCGTCCAACGCATCACAAATCCTCTTCCATCAACAGCAGCAGGTCGCGCCACGCCATCGCCTTGTCGCCCGGTCGCTG
>JBDSOV010000190.1:0-4343 GCA_039914575.1 Sphingomicrobium sp. | reverse complement strand
GCTCGCCATGATGCGCTTCGATCAGGTCGAATGCCTTGCGGATGCAGGTCAGCATGCCGAGCGCGAGCACGTCGATCTTGAGGATTCCGAGTTCCTCGATGTCGTCCTTGTCCCATTCGATGAAGGTGCGGTCGGGCATCGCGCCATTGCCGACCGGCACCGTCTCGGTCAGCGGCCGCTCGGTCAGGATGAACCCGCCGACATGCTGCGACAAATGGCGCGGCATGCCGATCAATTGCTTGGCCAGCATGATCGTGCGGCGAAGATGCGGGTCGGAAAAATCGAGTCCCGCCTCGCCGACCCGCGCCTCCTCGATTTCGGCCTCCATACTCCCCCAGTGGCTCGAGGCGATGGCGGCGGTGACATCCTCGCTCAGTCCCATCACCTTGCCGACCTCGCGGATCGCCGATCGCGGGCGATAATGGATCACCGTCGCCGCAATCCCCGCCCGCTCACGCCCATATTTCCGGTAGATGTGCTGGATCACTTCCTCGCGCCGCTCATGCTCGAAATCGACGTCGATGTCGGGCGGCTCCTTGCGCTCCTCGCTGATGAACCGCTCGAACAGCAGGCTGTTGGTCGACGGGTCGACCGCGGTGATCCCCAGGCAGTAACAGACCGCGCTATTGGCCGCGCTGCCGCGCCCCTGGCACAGGATCGGCGGGTCGAGGCGCCTCGCGAAGGCGACGATGTCGTTGACCGTCAAAAAGTAGCGCGCGAAGTCGAGCTTGGCGATCAGCGCGAGCTCGTGGCGAAGTTGCTTGCCGATCGCCGCCGGAACCCCCTCGCCCCACCGCCGCGACGCCCCGATCCAGGTGAGATGCTCGAGCTGCCCTTGCGGGGTCCGTCCCTCGGGGCAGGTCTCCTGCGGATATTCGTACGCCAATTCGTCGAGGCTGAACGCAAGCGCATCGGCAAAGGCGCGGGTCGCGGCAATCGCGTGCGGCCAATGCTCGAACAGCCGGATCATCTCGGCCGGCGACTTCAAATGCCGCTCGCCATTGGGGTTGAGCGACAAGCCCGCGGTCGCCAGCGTAACCTTTCCGCGGATGCAGCTCATCACGTCCTGCAACGGTCGCCGCTCGGGCGCATGGTACAAAACGTCGTTGGTGGCGAGAATGCTCAATCCATGCCGCTTGGCCATCCGGTCGAGCCGCTCAATCCGCGCCAGATCGTCGCCGCGATACAAATGCGCCGCCGCGACATGCCGCATATCAGGAAGCGCTTTAGCCAGCGCGGGCAACGCCGCCTCGAACGCGTCGAGATCCTCCTCGGGCATGGCGATGAAGGCGATTCCCTCACCGTGCAGCGCCACTTCGGACAGCAGCAAATCGCACTCGCCCTTGGCCGACCGCATCTTGCCGAGCGAAAGCATCCGCGACAGACGCCCATAACCCTCGCGATCGACCGGATAAGCAAGCAGGCTAAGCGTCCCTCGACTTCGCTCGGGACGAACGGGGGAGGGTGGTTCAATAAAGTTCCGTTCGTGTCGAGCGAAGTCGAGACACCCGTCATCGATTACATCCAACCGGCACCCGATCAGCGGCCGCATCCCCGCCCCGTTCGCCGCGCTATGCATCCGCACCACCCCGGCCAGCGTGTTGCGGTCGGCCACTCCAATGGAGTCCATCCCCATCTCCCGCGCGGTCAGCACCAGCTCGATCGCATCCGACGCTCCGCGCAGGAAGCTGAACGGTGACGACAATCCAAGCTCGACAAATGGTGCCTTGGGAATCGCTTCGGTCGGCCCGTCATCGCGGACCAGCTTGCGCCGCGCAAAATTGCTAGTTTCGGGCATCAGCCGAACAGCCCGTGAAGGTACCATATCGGATCGCCGCCGCGCCCGTCGCCGAACAGCCCTTCGCGATAGATCCAGAAGCGCCGCCCTTCGCGGTCCTCGACCCGGTAATAGTCGCGCAACCGCGCCGTCCCGCGCTCGCGCCACCATTCGGGCGCGATCCGCTCGGGCCCCTCCGCGCGCGCTACATCATGCACCAACCGTCGCCACACGAACCGCCGCGGTAGCCCTTCGGGAGTCGCATAAATCACCGCAATCGCCTCGGGCACATCGAGCAAGCGCTGCGGTCTGCTTCCCCCCCTCCCACTTGGGGGAGAGGGCCGGGGTGAGGGTCCTTCCTTTTCTTCCACAGCCCGCCGCCACCCGCTCGCCCGCTCGGGCAAATGGCTCGCCCGCGCCACCGGCCGCCGCACCTTGTCCGCGCCAAGCTTGACCGACAGCCGGTCGACCAGTCGCGCTACCTCGATTGCCGGGGGCGGCCCGCCGGTGAGGCCGTCCTGCGCCGGGTCGAGCGGCTCGCACTGCCAAGCTTCCAGCGCAAAGGCGTCGAACCCGAAGCCGGGATCGAGCGTGTCGGTCTTGTCGGCCAGCAGCCGCAGCAGATGCTTCGGTTCGCGGGTCGCAATCGCGCAGGCCGCCGCCGCCACCTCCACCGCGCCATCAACCCGATATCCCGCCAGCACCAGCCGCCGCGCGCCGAGCCGTCGCGCTTCCAACTGGCGCACCAGTTCGGGCACCAGCAGCACCAGCGCCTGGGCCGCAGCGCCCGGATCGGCGACCGGCTCGGCTAGCCGCAGCAACGCGCGGGGCGGCGGGTCGACCGGCGCCGCGGTCAGCGGTTCGGGTTTGCGCCCCAGCATCCGGTCGAGCGCGTCCAGCACATTGTCCGCCTCACGAAATCGCCGCGCCAGGCTGCGCCGCGGCACCCCGACCAGCGCGCCGATGGTCTTGAGGCCGAGCCGCTCGAGTGTGCGGACGACCGTCGGTGGCAAACGCAAGGCGGCGACGGGCAGGGGGGCGAGCGCATCAAGTCTCTCGCCCTTCTGGCGAGGGGTATAACGCGCCAACCCCCACGCTGCGCCTGGCGTTGCCGCAATCGCTACCCGCGCGGTCAGGCCTAGCGTGGCGAACCGCGCCTCGATATCGGCCACCAGCCCGGCCTCGCCGCCGAACAAATGCGCCACCCCGGTCGCATCGAGCCTCAGCCCGTCGGCACCATCGATCTCGATCAATGGCGACCAGCGCGATGCCCAGCGCGCCAGCCGTTCGACCAACGCTTGGTCGCCGTCGCCATCGTCAGCCACCGCGACCAGCCCGGGGTCGAGCGCGCGCGCGTCGGTCAGCCGCATCCCCGGCCGCACCCCCGCGCTCCGCGCCGCCTCGGTCACCGCGCTGACCAACTGGCCATGCGGTCCCTCTTCGACCAGGGCGACGCGTTTATCAGGGTTATTGGCATCCGGCTTGGCGGAGCCCAGTTTCGCCCAACGCTCGATCGCCAGGTGCGGTAACCAGATGGAAACCACCCGCCGTCCTGTCTCCCCGTTCATGCGTAATCACCCAGCAGCCTGGCGCCGCGCCCCGCGCGCGGAACAGCTCGGCCTCCCACACCGCCGCCCCCGGTGCGCGCGGGTTGAACGGATGGGGCAGGCTTGGGCCGCTTGCCACCCGCCACCGCAGCCGCGCCCCGCTCAGATTGGCGCTCCCGCCGAGCCGGATCAGATACGCCGCGACCCCATGCCGCTCGGCCGCCACCGCTAGGCGCCGGGTGGCGGTGAAGTCCAATGCTGCCGGGTCGCCCCAGATTTCGCCGATCACGGCCCCGATCGCGGCGCATCTCAGCCCTTCCTCCATCGCCCACAGCGCCGCTTTGGCATCGCGCGCTTCGACATGGATGAGGTCGGAGAATGGGAAACCCGGCGGATGCACCCGCCCGCTTTCGAGGATCGCCATCCTTTCCTGCACCCACAGCAACGGCCGCGTGGCATCGACCTGCGCGAGCAAAAGCCCCGCCCAGCCGCCGTCGCGGGGAGATGCAGCGAACAATTCGGACAAGGTCGACGAGTCCACTCCAGGCAGCAGCCAGCCTTCCCCAATGGCTTGCCCCGCCGCTTGTTCACCGCCCGCGCGCCCGGGATCGCCAACCCCTTGGGGGCTGCACGCCATCCCGCCGCCGGGCACCAGGGAAAGACCTGACACCACACGACTCGCTCTTCTATGTTCTGCTTTTGTTCTTATCCTCCCGATGGCTTGCGGGAGTCAATGGTCAGGCGATTGTGATCGCCCCCATCACCGGCGGCTTGCCTTCGATCTCGGTCAGGAACAGGTCGATCTCGCGCACCATCCGGCTCAGCGCCGGCCGATCGACCGCAAAGCCCATGTGCAAGGTGTCGATTTCGACCGCTTTGTCGGCTTCCCCCACCGCGCCGCGCGCCGCCGCCGGGGCGACGATTCCGTCACGCCGCGACCAGAACGCCAGCATCGGCACCGGCGGCTTGCCCTGGTGTCGTTCGAATGGCGGGACATTGACGTCATGCCCGGCGATCCG
>JBDSOV010000146.1:0-8489 GCA_039914575.1 Sphingomicrobium sp. | reverse complement strand
GTTGCGACCAGCGCGAGCATCGCCATCGCGATTCCAGAGCGACTAGCGGGATCGGCCTGGCCGTAGAGATTGTGGACCAGCACCAGCATCCCCGCCGCGGCAGTGACCCGCAGCAAGACTGCGGTCGCGGCGAGGGTTGGTTCAATCGCGGCGGCGAGGGGCAGCAAGTCGGCCACCATCTGCAGCCCGAGGACCGCGCCGACCGCACCATAGACCAAGCGAACGCCGCGCTGGCGTTCGACCGCCTCGCCACCACCCGACAAGCTGTGGAGCAAGGCGAGCCAGGTAAAATTGCGGAAGGTTTCGGCCAGCTGGGTGAGTGCCGATCCGGGGGCGATCGCGCCGAGCCATGCCCAGCAGGCGGTCAGCGCGAAACCGGCCAGCATCAATTGCTGCGCGGGCCGCCGGACGCCTCTGCGCAGCCGCCACAGGATCAGCGCGGCGAACAATGCAGCGGCCGTCGCCAGCGCCGGAAAGGCAATGGCGCCGCTCATCGCGCGTTGACTGTCAATTCCACCGACATGGGTGCAGTGTCGGATAAATTTACAAACAAACCCTGAACGCCGCGCTATGATAAGCGAATGAGTAATCAAAAGAGGCAAATCGGGACTAGCGGACTAGAGGTCGCGCCGCTGGCGCTGGGCGGCAACGTATTCGGCTGGACCGCCGACGAGCGGGTGAGTTTCGACCTGCTCGACGCGTTCGTCGATGCCGGCGGGACAATGATCGACACCGCCGATGTCTATTCGGCCTGGGTGCCCGGCCACACCGGCGGCGAGAGCGAGACGGTCATCGGCAACTGGCTGAAGCGCAATCCGGCTAAGCGCGACGACATCGTCATCGCGACCAAAGTCGGCTTCATGGCGGGGCTTGCGCCCGACTCCATCGCGCCGACTTGCGAGGCCTCACTAAAGCGGCTCGGGGTTGAGACGATCGACCTCTATTACCAGCATCAGGACGACCAAAGCGTGCCGCTGGCGGACAGCCTCGGCGCGTTCGACGCGCTTCGCCAAGCGGGCAAGATCAAGGCGATCGGCCTCAGCAATTTCACCGCAACCCGGGTTGAAGAAGCGCTGGCGGCGAGCATCGCGCACGGCTTCGACCAGCCAGCCGCGCTGCAGAATTGGTACAACCTTGTCGAGCGCGGCAAATATGAGGGCGAGTTGCAGGATGTGACGGTCGGCAGAGGGCTGGCGATGTTCCCTTACTACAGCCTCGCCAACGGTTTTCTAAGCGGCAAATATCGCTCGAAGGACGACCTCGGCCAAAGTCCGCGGGGATTACGCAGCGTCGAATATCTCGAAGGCAAGGGGCCGCGCGTGCTCGCCGCGATGGAGGCTGTTGCGGCTGAAACCGGGGCGGCAATGGCGACCGTCGCTTTGGCGTGGCTCAAGGCCCAGCCGGGGATCACCGCCCCGGTCGCCAGCGCGACCAGCATGAAACAGCTCGGCGAATTGATTGCGGCGCTGTCGCTCGACCTGTCACCCAACCAGATCGAGGTGCTCAACGCCGCCAGCGACTAAGTTAGAGTTTCATCCCAAATGAAACCAGCAGGCCTTCGCCGCTGAACCCGTCGGACCAGCGATCGACCAGCTGCTGGTAGGCGCTGACTGCGGTGGTCGAGCGGTCGAGCTGCTTGCGATAGTCGATCTTGAGCCGAAGGTCGTCGCGCTCGAAACGCTGGCGCAGATAATTGGTGAGGTCGAGGCTCGCGCTGGCTTGCTGGCCGCGCCGGGCGGTGAGGAAGGACAGATCGTCGCTTTCCATCCGCCCACGATCCTGGCTCAACTGCACCATCAGCCGCGGGCCGTTCCTGCTTTGGTAGGCAATCGACCCGCCAAAAGCGACATTGCGGTCGTCGAGACCAGACCCGCGAGTGGATCGATTGGCGGCGACGGTCGCATCGACCCCGAACCGCCATCCGCCAAGGCGGACCATGTGCGCCATCTGGACCATTTGTTCATCGCGCCGGCCAAGGTCCGCCGTCGCTCCGACCCGGCGGTCGCGCCAATAGCCGAGGGTGGTTTCGCCGATCGGCGTTTCCCACGTGGCGTTAAGCTCGATGCCCTGTCGCTCGAACCGCTCGGCGGAACCGGCGAAGCGGCTTTCGCTGCTGCCGCGGCGAAGTGCGATCATCGCATAGCGGGGAAGCAAGGCGGCGGGCAGGCTTTCGTCCATCGCCAACGCCGGGGCCATCGTCGCCAGGTCGAATTCGAGCGTAGCGCTGTTGCTGTCGGTACGCGACAGATATTGGCTTGATCCTTCGCCCGCGCCGAACTCGCCATGCATCGTCCGGACACTCAAAGTGAGGCCATTGCGGCTGACACCGACCCGACCCGAAGCGAAGGTGCCGAAACGGCTTTGGTAATCGTCGATTGCGGCGGTGAACCGGGCGCGCTGCCAATTAAGGGTCGAGGATAAGGCCAGCCGACGGCCGGGAAGCGCGAGGCTCGCGCCGTCGGCGAATGCCTGGCCGATGAAGAAATCGTCGCTGACATCGGACATTTCGCCGGCCACCGACCAGCGCAGGCGCTCATTGTCAGCCAGTTTTGCTTCAAGCCGTACCATGTGCGCCGACCCGGCGCGCTGTTCGACCCGGCCCGACGACCGGTCGGAGAAATCGCTGAGTCCCATCTGGGTCGTCAGTGTCAGCCGATCGTCCAGCAGGCGTGCGGTCATGCCGGCGATCATCACCCGGTGATCATTGCCTAGCCGCCGCGTGTCGCTCGCCAGCAGCCGGTCTGCGGTCAACGTGTTGGCTGACTTGCTGGTCATCGAGGTGAAGGTTTCGACCGTGCCCAGTGGGGTGGACTGCGTCGTGGAGACGCGAAGGTTCGTCGTGCCGTCGCCGCTGACGCAGCGCGAGGATTTCGCTTCTGTTGCTACCGTCGGCGCGCATGAATCCGCTGACGGCGCGAGCTCCGTGGCGCCCGCGCTTACAGTTGCCACTGCCCCGGCAATTGTCCCGAGCAAGGCCATTTCCACCGCGCGCAACGGACTAACCGCCGGAAGTGATGCGACAGGTCAGTGTCGCTCTGCCGCCCGAACTGGCAAGCATGCGCGAATCTGTCGTCGTTCCGATAAATACACCGCCAATGACGACGTTGCAGTCGAATCCCTGCGCCCGGGTTGTCTTGGCAGGGATGAGCGCCGCCGGAACATCGAAGTGACAGGTTACCGAGCTCGACCCGTTGCCTTTGAGCAGCGTATGCGATTCGGTCGTGGTGATTGTCGCGCCCTCCAGACCGTCACTCGTGGGCACGAATCCGCCGCATAGCCCGTCATTGGAAACCGTTGCGCCCGCCTGCGCCGCCGTCGGCATCGTCGCAACGCCGAGCGCCATGGCCAAAACCATAGGATAGATCACCCGCATCTCACCCTCCTGTATCGCAAGAAGACCGTCGGCGGAGACTCGCGAAATCCGTGAACGATCGAGATGGTTAACTAAACGTTTATTTAACCTGACTCAATGATTAGATTGAGTCCCGATCTGACACGGTCAGTCAGAATGTGGATCAGCCTTTCTTGAGAAGGTCAATTGCAAGCGCCGTCATCGCTTCGGTCGCGGTGGCGATCACGGCGTCGGCATCGGGCGCCCAATAGGGACTGTGGAGCGAGGGCAATTTGGCCTGGTTACCGCCGGCCGCCGCCCAGGTTGTGGCGGGGGTGCCGCCGACCCAGAAGATCAGGCTCTGGATCTTGTTGTCAGCCAGCCAGAAGCGGCTGAAATCCTCGCCGCCCATCACCGCCGGGGTCTTGATTGCGCGGCTCACCCCGAAACGCTCGACGAACAATGCCAGCGCGCGGTCCGACAGCGGCTGGGTGTTGAACGTCGATGGGGTATATTCGGCCTCGCGGATAGTGACGACCGGCATCTTTTCGTCGGGCATTCCGGCAGCGATCGCCTCGCCGCGGACGATTCGCTTGATCCCGTCGAGCAGCATTTTGCGCACTTCGGGGGTGTAGCTGCGCACGGTGAGCTGCAGTTTGGCTTCGTCCGAAATGATGTTGTGCTTGGCCCCGGCCTGGAAGCTGCCGACGGTGACCACAGCCGGGTCGGCCGGATTATTCTCGCGGCTGACTAGGGTTTGCAGCGTGGACACGATCCGACTGGCGAGCACGATCGGATCCTTGGTCGTCTGTGGGTAAGCGCCATGCCCGCCGACACCTTTCACGCTGATGTCGACGCTGTCGACGTTGGCCAGCGCATAGCCCGGCGTGATCCCGATCACACCGGCCGGTATTGCCGCGGCATCGTGGAAACCGATTACCGTGGAGGGCTTGGGGAAGCGCGAATAAAGGCCGTCGTCGAGCATCGCTTTCGCGCCCTCGCCGGTTTCCTCGCCCGGCTGGGCGATCATCACCAATGTGCCCGACCATTCGCTTTTGCGCGCGCTCAGCAGGCGCGCGGTGCCGATCCAGCTGGTGATATGGGTGTCATGGCCGCAGCCATGCATGACCCCGGTCTCGACCCCCGAGCGTGCGAGCGCGCGAATCTTCGATGCGAACGGCAGCCCGGTCTGCTCGACAATTGGCAGGCCGTCCATGTCGGCGCGGATCATCAACGTCGGGCCGGGACCATTCCTGAGCACCGCGACCACCCCGGTCTTGCCGACCTTCTCGGTGACGGTGAAGCCAAGCTTCTTCATTTCCGCGGCCAGTTTGGCCGGGGTGCGCACTTCCTGCATACTGAGTTCGGGATTGGCGTGGAAATCGCGATACATCGCCATTAGCGACGGCATGTCGGACTTGACCGCCGCCCCGATCGTCGCGGCGGAAGCGGGAGCGGACATCAAGGCAGCGGCAGTCACTGCGTACATCAGGCGATAATTCATGGTGAACCCCCTCAACTCGATGGAATGAGCTCGATCACGTCGAGCGTGGATTCGAATGCTGGGCGCGGCAACACCATGCGCCAACGCGCCGGGCCGATCCGCTCGATGAAAGCGGCAAGGTCACGGTCTGGATCGCGGCCATATTGCATCGCGCGGCTCTCATCGCCGAGCACCAATGTCCCGAGGAACACCTGGCGAATTGCGTCACCGGGGAAGATCACCCCGACCGGACGCTGCGATCCGCTCAGCTTGGCGAATCCCTGGAGCTGCCGTTCCTGGCGGATCCGGCAGTTGAACGCGGAATAAGCGACATAATCGAGCAGCCCGGGCTGTTTGGCGCCAAGCTTGATCACCCGGCAGCGATAGTCGCCGTTGGGGATTGGCGCCCCGTCGATCGCGGCATCGGGATCGAGCAAGGCGCTCTCGGCAGCGATCGCCGCGCCATGGCCGCCGGCGCGCGCCTTGGCGAGTGCTTCGACGAACGTACTGCGCCAGTCGCGCAAGCGCTGTCGGTCGGCGCTGGTCGCAGCGACACGCCACTCGCTGGTCTGGGTGTCAATGATCTCGCGCGGGCCGGTCAGAACGTTGCAGCCGGCAAGGATGATACAAAAGGCGGTGGTGAGGAAGCGAGTCATTGCGACCAGCCTATTGGGCCGTCCATCCGCCGTCCATCGACAAATTGGCGCCGGTGATCGAGCCCGCCGCGTCGCCCGACAGGTAAAGTGCCAGCCCTGCGACTTCTTGGGGGGTAACAAAGCGCTTGGTCGGCTGCGCGGCCAGCAGCACGTCGTTGATCACTTGGTCGCGAGTCAGCCCCCGAGCTTTCATCGTGTCGGGGATCTGGTTTTCGACCAGGGTCGTCCAGACATAGCCGGGCGAAATGCAGTTGACGGTAATGCCGTCTTTTGCGGTTTCCAGCGCGACCGACTTGGTGAAGCCGGCCACTCCATGCTTGGCGGCGACATAGGCGCTCTTGTTGGGGGAAGCGACCAAACTGTGGGCCGAGGCGGTGTTGATGATCCGCCCCCAGCCTGTGGCGCGCATTCCGGGCAGAGCAAGCCGCGTGGTGTGGAACACCGCGGTCAGGTTGATGGCGATGATCGCGTTCCATTTCTCCGGCGGGAAATCGGTGACGGGGGCGACGAACTGGATCCCGGCATTGTTGACGAGAATGTCGGGCGACCCGATTTCCGAGGCGCAGCGCGCGATCATCTGGTTTATCTGATCGACCTTGCCCAAGTCGGCGCCGTCATGGAGCGCGGGTGCCCCCGAGACCCTGGTCAATTCGTCGCAGATCGACTTGATCTCGTCCATGTCGCCAAAGCCGTTGATCATCACGCTCGCACCCTCGGCGGCAAACGCGCGGGCGATGGCGAGGCCGATCCCCGAGGTCGATCCAGTGATCAGCGCACGCTTTCCTTTAAGCAACATTCTTGATCCTTCCGATGGTCGGCGCGGTGTCGCCCTAGCAGGATGGTTTTGCAACCGTTACGCTCGACCAAGCATTGGGGCCGGGTAAGGCACAGGAGAAACGGACATGCGGCTGGGCGATGCACCTGAAAGCGGAAACTTCGAGGACCGGACCGGCCAGAGCGGCGGCGGTGGTGGCGGGATTGGTGGCGGGCTGATCGGCCTGCTCCTGCCAATCGTTGCATCGCGATTCGGGATCATCGGCGTGGTGGTGCTCGGCCTCGGCTATTGTGCGTTGACTTCGCTTGGCAGCGGCGGCGGGGTCAGCGGCAGTGCACCGACCACCACCGGTGAGTCGAAGCTCACGCCCGAACAGGGCCAGGTGCTCAAAGGTGTGCTCGGTTCAACCGAGCAGGTCTGGGGGCAGATTTTCACGGCGTCGGGGGCGCAATACAAGCCGACCAAGCTGGTCGCGTACAGCAACCAGAACCAATCGGGTTGCGGCGCAGCGCAGGCGGCGATGGGGCCATTTTACTGCCCGACCGACCAGAGCATCTACATCGATCCGCAATTCTTCAGCGAATTATCACGGCGTTTCCAGGCACCGGGCGATTTCGCGCAGGCCTATGTCGTTGCCCATGAAGTCGGCCATCACATCCAGAATCTGCAGGGAACGCTCGATCGCGCCCAGTCGTCGCAGGCCCGCTCGAGTGCGGCCGCCGGTAACGCGGTGCAGGTCGGTGTCGAGCTCCAGGCCGATTGCTATGCCGGGGTGTGGGCCAAGCGCTCGGGTCTGCTCGAGGCCGGAGATATCGAGGAAGGGATGCGCGCTGCCGAAGCAATCGGCGACGACATGCTGACCCAGGGCCGCGTGTCACCCGACAATTTCACCCACGGCACGTCCGCACAGCGCCGCGAAGCGCTCAACCGCGGGCTGTCGAGCGGCGACCCCGCGCAGTGCAATTACGCGCGGTAGGGTTTACAGGCGCACCAGCATCTTGCCGGTATTGGCACCGGTAAACAGGCCGAGAAATGCATCGAACGTCTGGTCGAGGCCGTCGACCACCGTGTCGCGCGACTTGAGCTGACCCGCGCCCATCATCGAGCCCATGTCGCGGTAGAAGTCGCCGAGCTGGCCGATATAATCGGTGTAAATGAAGCCCTGCAGCCGAATCCGCATGGCGATGATCCGCATGAAGTAGCGCAGGCTGGTCGGCTCGCCGCTGTTATAGCCGTCGATCATTCCGCACATTGCGAACCGCGCATCCTTGCGCGCCACCGCCAACGCGGCATCGAGATGGTCGCCGCCGACATTGTCGAAATAGACGTCGATGCCCTTGGGCGCAGCGGCCATCAGCGCCTTGATGACGGGTCCAGCTTTGTAATTGATCACTTCATCGGCGCCGAGCGACTTGACGAATTTGCATTTATCGGGCCCGCCGGCCGACCCGATGACCGTCATGCCTTTGGCCTTGGCGATCTGCACCACCGCCGATCCGACCGCGCCTGCCGCAGCCGAGACGAACACGATGTCGCCGGGCTTGGCCGAAGCTGCCTCGAGCAATCCGAAATAGGCGGTGCCGCCGGTCAGCCCGAGGTTGCCGAGAAACGCCTGCGGTTCGACCCCGGGCATCGTCGGCAATTTGTTCAGGGTGGCGGCTGGGACCACCGCTTCGTCGCGCCAGCCGGCCATGTGCATCACCGTGTCACCCGGTGCAAAGCCCGGATCGCGGCTTTCGACCACTTCGCCGACCGCGCCGCCGTCCATTGGCTGGCCGATCTGGAATGGCGGGACGTAGCTTTTCACGTCGTTCATCCGCCCGCGCATGTAGGGATCAACCGACAGCCAGCGATTGCGGACATGGACCATGCCCTTGTCAAGTGCAGGCAAGGCGACCTCGGACAGCGCGGCATTGTCGCGGGTCGGCATGCCCTGTGGGCGGCTCGTCAATTGCCAGGCGCGGGCCATTTCGTCTCTCCCAACTTGATTTTAAAACTGCACTAAGCCGGTTTGCCCCAACAAAAAAGCCCGACCGCATCGCTGCGGCGGCGAAGATTCTCAAGCGATTGGCGCGCGCACCATGCCAGCTAAATACTCTGTCGCTGGGGCGTTGCGTGGAGGGACAAGCGCCGCTATTGGGCCTCTTCCGACGGGTGCGGGGCTGTAGCTCAGATGGGAGAGCGCTGCAATCGCACTGCAGAGGTCAGGAGTTCGATCCTCCTCAGCTCCACCATCACCCGTCG
>JBDSOV010000145.1:0-3653 GCA_039914575.1 Sphingomicrobium sp. | reverse complement strand
CCCTACAACGTCCTGTTCCTGTGCACCGGCAATTCGGCGCGCTCGATCCTCGCCGAGGCGATCCTCAACCGCGAGGGGAAGGGCCGCTTTCGCGGATTCTCAGCGGGCAGCTATCCCAAAGGGGCCGTCCACCCCGCCGCGCTTGACCTCCTCACCGAATTGTCGATCCCGACCGACGGGCTGCGGTCGAAGAGTTGGGACGAATTTGCCCAAGCGGGCGCGCCGCGGCTCGATTTCGTGTTCACCGTCTGTGACAATGCGGCGGGCGAAACCTGCCCGCTCTGGCCGGGCCAGCCGATGACCGCGCATTGGGGGATCGAGGATCCGGCGGCGGTCGAGGGGGAGGATCAGCGGCAGGAGTTCTGGAACGCCTATCAGGCGATGCAGCGGCGCATCCAATTGTTCCTCGCGCTGCCGCTGGGCAGCATCGACGAACTCAGCCTGACGCATCGCCTGCGCGACATTGGTGCCAACGCCGACCAGCTAACACATGCTGGCTGACGCGCCGCCGCTCGGCCGTCGCCTCGCCGCCGAGGGCATCGGATCCTTCTTCCTGTTCGCCACCGTCATCGGCTCGGGAATCATGGCCGAGCGACTGGCCGACGGGAATGACGCGGTCGCGCTGATCGCCAACACCGCCGCGACCGGGGCGATCTTGTTCGTGTTGATCACGATGCTCGGGCCGATTTCGGGGGCGCAGATGAACCCCGCGGTGAGCCTGGTTGCGGCGTCGCGCGGGGACCTCAAGTGGCGGGATGCCTTCGCTTACATTGCGATCCAATTGCTGTTCGGGATCGCGGGCGCGTTCGCCGCGCATGCGATGTTTGACCTGCCTCTGCTGCAATATTCGGCCAAGGCGCGAACCGGCAGCGGCCAATGGCTCGGCGAAGCAATCGCCACCTTCGGGCTGGTGCTGACCATCTGGGGCACCGCGAAACATCGCCCCAAGGCGGTTCCGGCGAGCGTCGCTTTGTACATCACCGCGGCGTACTGGTTCACATCCTCGACAAGCTTCGCCAATCCGGCGATCACCGTCGCACGCAGTCTGACCGACAGTTTCTCGGGGATCGCGCCGGGCAACGCGCCGGGGTTCATCATCGCCCAACTGGTTGGGGCGGCGCTGGCGGCGCTGGCGGTGAGGGCATTGTTCGGTGATCGAATGGGTGACGAGGCCATGCCGCTGCGCTAGAGGCGCGAGCATGTCACTTTACGCACGTTATGGCGCGCTCCTTGATGGAGTGCTTGATGCCCTTGTTGCCGAAGGCGCACTGCCCGGCGACCTCAATCGCGGCAATGTCGCGGTCGAGCCGCCGCGCGATTCGTCGCATGGCGATCTTGCGACCAATGCGGCGATGGTCTTGGCCAAGGCGGCAGGGACCAACCCGCGCGCGCTGGCCGGGCTGATTGCGCCCAAGCTCGAGGCGCTGTCGGGAGTCACCGGGGTCGAGATTGCCGGGCCGGGGTTCATCAATTTGCGGCTCGACGAGGCGGCGTGGCGCGACGAACTTGGGACGATCCTGTCGGACGGCGAGACTTATGGTCGCTCGGCGGTCGGCAAGGGTGAGCGCGTCAATGTCGAATATGTCTCGGCCAACCCGACCGGGCCGATGCACATGGGCCATTGCCGCGGCGCGGTGGTCGGCGATGCGCTGGCGAGCCTGCTTGAAGCGGCGGGTTTCGTCGTGACCCGCGAATATTATGTCAACGACGCGGGGAGCCAGGTCGATACGCTCGCCCGCTCGGCGCACCTGCGCTACCGCGAGGCGCTCGGCGCCGACATTGGCGAGATTCCCGAGGGGCTGTATCCGGGCGATTATCTGGTCCCGGTGGGGCAGGCGCTGGCCGCCGAATTTGGCGACATGTACGTCGATGGGCTCGAGAGCCAGTGGCTGCAATTGTTCAAGACCAAGACTGTCGCGGCGATGATCGAATTGATCAAGGCCGACCTCGCCTTGCTCGGCATCCACCATGATATTTTCGCGTCGGAGGCCGAATTGGCCGCCGCTGGGGGCCCTGACCGCGCGATGGCGGCGCTCAAGGCGAAGGGGCTGGTCTATCAAGGCGAGCTCGAGCGGCCCAAGAGCCTTGATGAGCATGACGAATGGGAGCCGGTCGAGCTGACCCTGTTCCGTTCGTCGCAGTTCGGCGACGATCAGGACCGTCCGCTGCAAAAGAGCGACGGTAGCTGGACCTATTTCGGTGGCGACGCGGCCTATCATTTGCAGAAAGCGGAAAACGCCGACCACCTCGTCAACATCTGGGGCGCCGACCATGCCGGGACGGTCAAAAGGGTGCAGGCGGCGGTGACTGCGCTGACCGACGGGCGGGTCGATCTCGACGTCAAGATCGTCCAGATGGTCAAATTGCTGCGTGCCGGCGAGCCGATCAAAATGTCCAAGCGGTCGGGCAATTTCGTCACGCTGGCGGATGTCGTGCGCGAAGTCGGCAAGGACGTGGTGCGGTTCATCATGCTGACCAAGCGCGCCGATACCCCGCTTGAATTCGACTTCGCCAAGGTGGTCGAGGCGTCGAAGGATAATCCGGTATTTTACGTCCAATATGCCCATGCGCGGATCGCGTCGTTGGGGCGCAAAGCGGCGGAAGCGGGGGTGTCGCTCGATACGCCCGCCGATCTCGACTTGCTCGACGGTGAGGAACTGGGGCTGGTCACGGTCGCGGCGCAATATCCGCGCGCGATCGAGTCGGCGGCGCTGAGCCATGAGCCGCATCGGATTGCATTTTACCTCAACGACCTCGCCTCGGCGTTCCACTCGTTGTGGAACCGCGGCAATGACGATCCGGCACGGCGTTTCCTGATCGAGGACCGGCCCGATCTGACGCGGGCGCGGCTGGAACTTGCGCGTGGCGTCGGGCAGGTATTGAAGAACGGACTTGGGCTCATGGGAGTCGAGGCCGCCGAGGAGATGCGCTGATGCCCGGTCGCGGGTCGTCCAGTGACGAAGAACGGCTGCCGTGGCTCGAGCCGTATCGCGAGGCGAGGGCCGCCAATCCCGCGCCAGTTCCTCCGAAAAAGCGCGGCGCGGTTATGCTGGTTGGCGGAATCGCGGCGTTGGCGGCGGCGCTGACCGCGGGCTATTATATCGGCCAGCGCGATTCGCGTCCCGCCGCACCAGCCGCCGAAATCGCACTCGCGCCAGTTTCGCAAGCACCAGTTGCCCCCCCGCCAATCGCTGAAGTGGCGCTACCGGTGAAAGCGGAAGCAGCGCCGATCGCCAAAAAGGTGGCGGCGTCAGAGCCGAAAAAATCAGTCCGCCGCGCGGTGCGGCAGCGCAAGATCCGCAGCGCGGGGATCGAATCCGCGCGGCTGAAGGCGGTTCGCGCTGCGCAGGAGACTCGCTCTTCACCGCGACCGACCGCTGCTCGCGCCTGGCCCAAAATGCCGTCGCCGGGGCCGGCCGGGCAGGTGATCCAATTGGGTGCCTTCAAGAATCCGGCGCGGGCCATTGCCGCTTACCGGTTGCGGCTGGCGCGCTATCCAATGCTCGGCTCGATGCCGCGGGTGGTGGTGCCGGTGGTGACCAAACCGCGCGGGAAGATCCTTTATGTCTTGCGCCTCGGCACGACTTCGCGCCAACAATCGGGCATCGTCTGCCGCAACCTGAGGGCCAGCGGCGACCATTGCCTGGTGATCG
>JBDSOV010000140.1:0-7827 GCA_039914575.1 Sphingomicrobium sp. | reverse complement strand
CCATTTCCGCAATGGCCGTGTCAGGCCAGTCGCCAGCCAAGCTCGGTTCCGGCATGGAACGGGACAAGGCCGTCGATCAAATCGGGCACGTGGCTCGTCGTACGTTCGAGCGTGACCGTGCCGTCATTGAGCGGGAGTCCGTAAAAGCGCGGGCCATGCTCGGAGGCGAAACCCTCAAGCTTGTCGAGCGCGCCTTCCTCGTCGAACGCTGCGGCATAGCTTTCGAGCGCGAACGGGGCGTTGAAGATTCCAGCGCAGCCGCACGCCGATTCCTTGGCGTTGCGGGCGTGGGGGGCGCTGTCGGTGCCGAGAAAGAATTTGGGCGAACCGCTGGTCGCTGCCGCCCGCACCGCCAGCCGATGCTCCTCACGCTTCAGCACCGGCAGGCAATAAGCATGGGGGCGAAGCCCGCCGTCGAACAAGGCGTTGCGGCTCAAATGAAGATGATGCGGGGTGATCGACGCGGCGACGGTGGCCGGGGCATCGGCGACGAACTCGGCGGCATGGCGGGTGGTGATATGCTCGAACACGATTTTGAGAGCGGGATAGTCGCGGACGAGGCCAATGAGGATGCGGTCGATAAACACGGCCTCGCGGTCGAAGATGTCGACCTCGGGGTCGGTGACTTCGCCGTGGACCAGCAAGGGCATGCCGATCGTCTCCATCCGCGCCAACGCGGGGCGGAGGTGGGTGATGTCGGTGACCCCGCTCGCGCTGTTGGTGGTTGCGCCCGCGGGATACAGCTTGGCCGCGACCCACACCCCGTCCGCGTGGCCGCGGGCGAGCTCGTCGGGGTCGGTGGTGTCGGTCAGATAAGCGGTCATCAGCGGGGTGAAGCCGGGGGCCGTCGCGGCGATGATCCGCGTCCGGTAGGCAGAGGCCTGGTCGACCGAAGTCACCGGCGGCGCGAGGTTGGGCATGATGATCGCGCGGGCGAACTGGCGCGCGGTGAAGGGCGCGACGGCCGCAAGCATCGCCCCGTCGCGTAAGTGTACGTGCCAGTCGTCGGGGCGGCGGATGGTGAGCTTATCCAAAGAATACTCCGTTTGTCCCGAGCATCGTCGAGGGACTTTCTCTCCGCGCGGCAGGTGTCTTGACAAAGCTCGACACGAACGGGGTTTGTTTTGGCATGCTTGGCCCCTACTTCAAGCGCATGGCCTCTACCACCCTCACCGACCGCGCCGTGATCCGCCTGTCGGGCGACGATGTGCGCGGGTTCCTCGACGGGCTGGTGACCAACGCGCTCGAAGTGCTGCCCGCTTATGCCGCATTGCTGACGCCGCAGGGAAAGGTGATCGCCGACTTCATCACCTGGGAAGATGGCGAGGATTTGCTGCTGGATGTCGCCGCCGGCGATGCCGAGGTGCTCGAGCGGCGACTGGCGATGTACCGGTTGCGGCAGGCGATCACGATCGAGCGCGACGAGACGCAGGCGGTGCACTGGTCGCCTGACGGCGGGAATGATCCGCGCTTGGCCGCGCTCGGCCGCCGCTGGATCGCCCCGCCGGACGAGGCGGCGAGCGGCTGGCGTGAGCATCGGTTGCGACTCGGAGTCGCCGAGGGCGCGGCCGAGCTTGGCGATTTGCTGTGGCTCGAATGCAATGCCGACGAATTGCACGGGGTGAGTTTCACCAAGGGCTGCTTCGTCGGGCAGGAGAATACTGCGCGGATGAACTGGCGGGGCAAGGTCAATCGGCGGCTGTTCGTGGTGCCGAGCGGGGTGGCGCCGCAAGCGCGGGTGCGGATCGACTATCCCGAACTCGGGCTGGCAGTGGCGCATTTGCGGGTCGACGAGGTGCCGGCCGAGACGATCCGCCCGGCGTGGTTGCCCCTTGATGCTTGATGTGGCGCCGATCGAGCAAGTTATCGTCGTCACCGGGCGCGGGATCGAGGCCGACGATGGCCTCGCACCAACTCGAACCATCCATCGCGCCGAGATCGAGCGCTCGGCATCGGGCCGGATGGAGGACGTGCTACGCGATGTCGCCGGGCTGGCGAGTTTCCGCCGATCGGATTCGCGCAGCGCCCACCCGACCAGCCAGGGCCTGACCTTGCGCGGGCTCGGTGGCAATGCCGCGAGCCGAGTGACGCTGACCCTCGACGGCGTGCCACAGGCCGACCCGTTCGGCGTGTGGATCGCGTTCGGCGCGCTCGATCCGCACGCGATCGACCGGATCCGGGTCACGCGCGGTGGCGGGGGTGTTTTGAGCGGACCGGGGGCGGTGGCGGGGACGATCATCATCGACAGCCGCGCACCGGGCGACGGAATTGACGCCGCGCTGGTCGGCGGATCGCGGCAGTCAATTGACGCGCGGGCGCTGGCCGGCGTGCGGTGGAGCGATGGCTTCGCCAGCCTGTCGGGCAATTTCGCGCGCGGCGACGGCTTCGTTCCGGTGGTCGCGGCTAATCGCGGAGCGGCAGACCGGCGCGTTCCGTATGAGCAAGGCGCGGGCCGGGCGCGGCTGGCGCAGGACATTGGCGGCGACGTAGAGGCGCAGGTCAACTTCTCGACCTATACCGACCGGCGGGAACGCGGCACCGATTTCACCGTCAATGGCCAGCGCGGGACGGATGCGTCGCTGCGGCTGGTTGGCACAGGCGCGACCCGTTGGTCGGCGCTGGCCTATGTCCAGGACCGGCGCTTCGACAGCCAGTTTGCGGCGGTCAATGCCGATCGCAGCACGGCGAGCCTGACGCTCGACCAGCGAATACCCGCGCGGGGCTATGGCGTGAGGGTCGAGGCAGCGCCCAAATTGGATCGGGTCGAGACGCGGATCGGGGCCGAATGGCGGCGCGCGTCGGGCGAGACGCACGAGGATTTCCGCTTCGTCGCTGGAGCCCCGACACGCCAACGCGAGGCGGGCGGTCGCAATGATACGAGTGGGCTGTTCGCCGGGGCGAATTGGTCGGGCGGCGGGTGGAGCCTCGCCGCGGAGGCACGCGCCGACCATTGGTCGATGGCCGACGGACGCCTGCTTGAGCGCGACGTGGCGGGGAATGTGCTGACCGACCAGCGCTTCGCCCACCGTTCGGGATGGGAAGGTTCGGGCCGGATCGCGGTCGGGCGGCGGCTGAGCGAAAGGTTCGCATTGCGCGCAGCGGCCTATCGCGGCTGGCGGCTGCCGACGCTCAACGAACTGTACCGCCCGTTCCGCGCCGGGGCCGACGCCACCGCCGCCAACGCCGGGCTCGATCCCGAGCGAATGGCCGGGGTCGAGGCGGGGGTGGACTGGACTCAAGTCGATGGCGTCATGCTGTCGGCCACCGTCTTCGCCAACCGGCTCGCGGGCGCGATCTCGAACGTGACGCTGGCCAGTGGCCCCGGCACGTTCCCAGGGGTCGGATTCGTCGCGTCCAGCGGGGTCTATCGCGAGCGGCAGAATGTCGACGCGATCGATAGCCACGGGGTCGAGATTGATGCGACGTTTCAGCGCGGCGCGTGGCGGGCAGCGTTGAGCTACGCCTTCACCGATGCCCTGGTTCGTGCATCCGGCGTCGCGGCAGCACTCGACGGCAAGCGCCCGGCGCAGGTCGCGCGGCACAGTGGCTCGGCGTCACTCGGATGGGCGCGCGGCAAGCTGTCGTTCGATGCGACCGCGCGGCTGACCGGGCGGCAGTTTGAGGACGACAGCAATAGCCGCGCCCTCCCCGCCGCGCTGACCTTCGACGGGGTCGGCCGGGTCGATCTCAATCGCCATGTCGGGATCGGCATCCGCGCCGAAAACATCTTCGACCGGCAGGTGATCGCGACCCTCGCCGCCGACGGCACCCGCGAGCGCGCATTGCCGCGCACATTGTGGGTCGAGCTGAAGCTGCGTTAGCCGATCCGGGCGTAGGCGCGCACCGGGAAGGTGCCCATGCCCTTTACTTTTGGCGGCACGGCGGAGAAGCGGAAGCCATTGTCGGGAAGGCCGCCGAGGCCTGTCAGATGTTCGCCGATCGGGATATCCGCGCCGAGCAAAGTCGTGTGAACTGGGCGCGAGCGCTGCGCGGTGTCGTCGATATTGTGGCTGTCGATCCCGACAAACGCCGCGCCGTTTGACGCGAGCCATTGCGCGGCTGCGGGGGTCAGGTACGGATGGTCGGTGTAATAAGCCTCGGTTCGCCAGTGCCGGTCCCATCCGGTGTGGACCAGCACCGCCCGCCCACGCACATCGAGGCCATCGAACGCGGACGCATCGACCGCGAGGCCATTCTCACTCGGCGCGCGGACCACGATCCCGTCAAGATCGGCGAGCGATTCGAGCGGCAGATCGGACAAATCCTTGCTCTTGGCATAGCGGTGGAACGGGCTGTCGACATAGGTGCCGGTGTTGGCGACCATGTCGATCCGCCCGATCTGGAAGCTCGAGCCGTCGTCATATTTTTCAGCCGAGGCTTCGCGGGTCCAATAATCGCAGATGTGCGGCCCCGGCAGGCCCTTGAAGGTGACCATGTCATGCTCGATGACATGGCTGAGGTCGATCAGCTGCTGGGTCATTCGAGCGTCACTAGCCGCTTATTGTTTCCCTGCGAAGGCAGTGTTCCACAGTGACGACGTTGCGCCTTCCCGGCAAGCCGCGTAGCGACTCTCGATGAAGCCCAAGCTGCTGACCACGCTGCAGGATTATTCGGCCAGGATATTCATGGCGGATGCGATAGCCGGCGTGACGGTCGCGCTGGTCGCGCTGCCGCTCAGCATCGCCATTGCCATTGGCTCGGGCGCGCCGCCCGCCGCAGGATTGGTCACCGCGATCATCGGCGGCTTCCTGATCTCAGCACTGGGCGGAAGCCGGGTCCAGATCGGCGGGCCGACCGGCGCCTTCATCGTCGTCGTCTATGGAATCATCCAGCAGCACGGGCTCGACGGGCTATTGCTCGCCACTCTGATGGCGGGCGTCATTCTAGTGATCGGCGGGTTGCTGCGTGCCGGGCGGCTGATCGCGCTGGTGCCCGAGGCCGTTATCGAGGGGTTTACGGTGGGCATCGCGATCATCATTGCGATCAGCCAATTGAAGGATTTGCTCGGCCTCTCGGTCGGTCACGTCTCAGCGGAATTGTTCGAGTTGCTGCCGGCATTGTGGACGGCGCATGGTACGCTAAATCCTTATGCGCTGGCGATTGGCTTGGGCTCGATCGGCATCATTGCCGTCCTGCGCTGGCTGGCGCCGCGCATCCCCGGGTCGATCGTGGCGATCGGACTCGCATCGTTGACGGTCGCCTTGTTGGCATTGCCGGTGGACACGATCCAGTCGCGCTTCGGAACGTTGCCGAGGGGATTGCCGCTGCCGTCGCTCCCGCCGATTAGCGTCGCGCTGATCCGCGAGCTGCTTCCGTCGGCGTTCGTCATCGCTTTCCTCGCGGCGGTCGAGTCCTTGCTGTCGGCAATCGTGGCCGATCGAATGATCGGCACGCATCATCGATCCAGCGCCGAACTGCTCGCGCAGGGCGCAGCCAATATCGTGTCCCCGTTGTTCGGCGGCCTGCCCGCAACCGGCGCCATCGCGCGCACCGCAACCAATGTTCGCGCTGGCGGTCGCACCCCCGTTGCGGGCGTCATCCATGCCGCCGTTATCCTGCTCATCACTATTGCGGCCGCGCCGCTGGCCGGTTACCTCGCCATGCCCGCGCTCGCCGGCCTCCTGATAGTCACTGCCTGGACGATGAGCGAACCGAGCCGGTGGCGCGAGCGCCTGCGACTCCGGTCGGCGGATCGAGTCCTGCTGTTCCTGACGATGATCCTAACCGTCGCCAGCACGCTGACCTTTGCGATAGCGGTCGGAACCGCGCTTGGGCTGGCGGAACGCCTGTTCAGACGTGAGATCGAGCCAGTCGACTGGAATCCCGCAGACCGCTGATCAGCGACGACCCTCGCTAGTTCGCCGCCGCACCCTCGCGCTTCGAAAAGATGCTGATCAACGCTACCACGCCGATCCCGACCCAGATGACGTTGAGCACCGCCGAGGGCCAGGCCCCGTTCCATGCCGAATTGGCGATGAAGCCCAAGGCGCCGACCACGTTCATCACCTGATAGGAAACGCTCTTGGCGGTGACCTTGCCGGCGGTGAGCAAGCCATAGCCAGCGAGGATAAGCACCGCGCCGATCCAGCCGACCACTTCCATGAATAGCCCGAGGGTCACCGGCTGGCCCCGTCACTGTGTTGGATCGGCAAAGCGTCGGCCACCTCTAGGTCCAGCAAGCGCGCATTGACGCCCATTCGGTCGGGCCTGGGGACGTCGTCGTAAGGCCATTCGTCGAGCAGCGACCAATGCGTGAGGATGCCGCATGTCCGGCAACGCCACATTTCGATGCATGGCTGCTCGATGTCGTGCCGGATGTAGCCATCCACTTCGCCCGAGATCGCCACCTCGCCCTCGCGATAATAGACGCCCTTGAACCCGCTCTTGCGGCAAATCGAACAATTGCACTGGAGGATTTCGTCCGGCGCATAGGGCAACATGAGCTTGACGCCACCGCAATGGCAACCGACCTGCATCACGCCGCCAGGTTCCGCAGCACGTACTGAAGAATTCCCCCCGCGCGGAAATATTCCAGCTCGTTGTAGGTATCGATCCGGCACCGCGCGATCAGGTCGAACGCCTCCCCGTCGGCGCGGACGACCTTGACAATGATGTCCTGGCGCGGCTCGATGTTCGCGACCCCGTCAATCGAATAGGTTTCGGTGCCGTCGAGCTGGTACGTGCCGGCGGTCTCGCCGTCCTGATATTGCAATGGGATCACCCCCATCCCGACCAGGTTTGAGCGGTGGATGCGCTCGAAGCTTTCGGCCAGCACCGCGCGGACGCCGAGCAGGATCGTACCTTTGGCCGCCCAGTCGCGCGATGAGCCGGTGCCATATTCCTTGCCCGCGAGGACGACCAGCGGAACGCCTGCTGCCTGATAGGCCATCGCCGCGTCATAGATTGGCTGCGTGGTGCCATCGGGGCCACGCGTCATCCCGCCTTCGATGCCCCCATTCACTCCGGCGAGCATGCGGTTGCGGATGCGGATGTTGGCGAAGGTGCCGCGCATCATCACCTGATGATTGCCGCGCCGCGCGCCATAGCTGTTGAACTCGGTGCGCGGCACCTGATGTTCGGAAAGGTAGCTGCCCGCCGGACTGTCGAGCTTGATCGCCCCGGCCGGTGAAATGTGGTCGGTGGTGATCGAATCGCCGAACATCGCCAGCGCCCGCGCAGCCCTGATGTCGGTCAGCGGCTTGGGGGTCATCGTCATCCCCTCGAAGTAAGGCGGGTTCTGGATGTAGGTCGAATGGGCCGGCCATTTGTAGGTGTCGCCGCCAGTCACCGCAATGTCGCGCCACTGCTCGTCGCCGTGATAAACGTCGGCATAACGCGACCGGAACATGTCCGAATGGACGTGAGCGTCGATCAGAGTGCGAACCTCGTCATTGGTCGGCCAGATATCGGCCAGCATGACGTCCTTGCCATCACGATCCTGGCCGATCGGGCATTTGGTAATGTCGCGGGTGACCGTGCCGAACAGGGCATAAGCCACCACCAGCGGTGGCGAGGCGAGGTAATTGGCGCGGCAGTCGGGCGACACGCGGCCCTCGAAATTACGATTGCCAGACAGGACCGAGGCGGCGACCAAATCATGCTCGGCGATGGCGGCGCTGAACTTGGGATCGAGCGGACCCGAATTGCCGATGCAGGTGGTGCAGCCATAGCCGACAAGGTTGAAGCCGATCGCGTTGAGGTCCTCGCTGAGGCCCGCCGCGTCGAGGTAATCGGTGACCACCTTGCTGCCCGGCGCAAGGCTGGTCTTGACCCACGGCTTGCGGTCGAGCCCGAGCGCGCGGGCCTTGCGCGCCACCAGCCCTGCGG
>JBDSOV010000082.1:0-7235 GCA_039914575.1 Sphingomicrobium sp. | reverse complement strand
ATAGTGGAATCGGGGCGGGTCGCCTTCAACGAATCCTGCCAGACCAGCCGCCGCTCGAGCAATATGCCTTTTGCGTCGAACACCATGCCCCGCATTTCAGTGATGGCCAGCGTCTTGTCGGTTGGATTGGTGAAGATGAAATCGACATTGGCATAGCCGGTGCGCGGGTCGATGCAGACCCGCCCGGGCATTGTGGCAACGCCGACTTGCGCAGCAAGCGCGATTGAAAGCCCGATCATCATGTTGACAATCCTTGGTGTGCCATATAACTAATACACCAGTTTCACGGCATGTAAAGGCTGTGGCTTCGCGCAAACCCACCTTACTTCACCCCCGCGCCAAAAACCTCCGCGCCGCCTCACCGACCCGCGCTCCAATCTCCGGATCGTCCAGCGCCAGCGCCAGATTGGCCAGGACGAAGCCCAATTTATCCCCGCAATCATGCCGCACCGCGTCGACCGTGACCGCGTGGAACGGCTGGCGGCCGATCAGCTTGGCCATCGCGTCGGTCAGCTGGATTTCACCGCCCGATCCGGGCTCCAGCGCGTCGAGCAAATCCATGATCTCGGGCTGGAGGATGTAGCGGCCGATTACGCCGAGGCGCGAGGGGGCGTCGGCTGGCGCGGGTTTTTCGATCAGGCCGCGCACCTCGGTGCGGTTGCCGCACGTCTCGCCCGGGGTGATGATGCCGTAGCTGGCGGTGCGCTCGGGCGCGACTTCCTCCGCGCAGACGATGTTGCCGCCGAGTTCGTTGTACGCCTCGACCATCTGCGCCAGCGCGCCGGGCGAGCCCGCCATCAGATCGTCGGGCAGCAGCACCGCGAACGGCTCGTCGCCGACGATGTGGCGCGCGCACCACACCGCATGGCCCAGGCCGAGCGGCTGCTGCTGGCGGACCGAGACGATTTCGCCGAAGCCGGTTCGCGCCGCATCGAGCGCGTGGAGGCTCTTGCCGCGCCCGCGCATGGTGGTTTCAAGCTCGAAGCCGACGTCGAAGTGATCTTCCAGCGCGCCTTTGCCGCGGCCGGTGACGAAGATCATCTGCTCGATCCCCGCCGCGCGCGCTTCCTCGACCGCATATTGGATCAAAGGCTTGTCGACGATCGTCAGCATTTCCTTGGGGATCGACTTGGTCGCGGGCAGCAGCCGCGTGCCGAGGCCTGCCACGGGGAACACTGCCTTGCGAACGCGCTTGATTGTCATTGGGAGCAAATGTTCATTGCGGGGTCTGCACCCGCACCGCGTCGCTCGCCGGCTGGTCGTCCTCGGGCAACGGCACCGCGCCGCCGTCGGGCGGGGGCAGGTCGAAGCGGTCGGCCTTGCGCGGCATTGAGCGCTTCATCAATTCGTCGATCCGCTCGGGCGCGGCAAAGGCCGGTTTGGTCAGCAGATCGTCGGCGGTCGGGACGGTCTGCGCCATCGCCGGCTTGACCGGCAGCGCCTGGCCCGCGGGCGGGCGCAGCGGGCCAAGGTTGCCGCAGCCGCTGAGCAACAGGAAAGGCAACAGGCGAACCAGCTTCATTTTCTACTCCGGCGGGCGCTGCGCGCGGCCATAATGGCCTCTGCTACCCTGATCGGCGCGGTCCCGCCAGCCGAGGTTCGCGACGCCACCGAGCATTCGACCGACAGCCGGGGCAAGGCGTCGGCACCGATGCGCGGGTCGACCGCCTGCAATTGCTCCAGCGTCAGTTGGTCGAGCGCTTTGCCCGCCGCCTCCGCCGCCGCCACCGCGCGTCCGGCGACATGATGCGCCTCGCGGAATGGCACCCCCGCTTCCCCCGCCAGCCAATCGGCCAGATCGGTCGCGCATGCATGGCCCGCGGCGGCCGCGGCGCGCATTTTCTCGGGCACGAACTCGAGGTCGGCGATCATCCCCGCCATCGCCGCCAAGCTCAGCGTCAGCCGGTCGTGCGCGGCGAACAAAGGCGGCTTATCCTCTTGTAAATCCTTGGAATATGCCAGCGGCAGCCCCTTGAGCAGCACCAATAGCGACATCAGGCCGCATATGATGCTCGCACTGTGACCTCTGACCAGTTCGGCCGCATCGGGGTTACGTTTGTTGGGCATGATCGAGCTTCCGGTCGACCACGCATCGGGCAGTTTGACGAATCCAAACGGCTGCGATGCCCAAAGGATAATCTCCTCTGCCAGCCGCGACAGGTGGACCGACGTCAGCGCCGCGGCATGGAGGTAATCGACCACGAAATCGCGATCCGACACCGCATCCAGACTGTTCGCCGTCGGCCGGTCGAATCCCAATTCCGCTGCAGCCGAATCGCGGTCAAGGTCGAACCCAGTCCCGGCCAGCGCCGCGCTGCCCAGCGGCAACTCGTTCATCCTCGCTCGTGCATCGGTCAAGCGACTGCGGTCACGCCCCAGCATCGCGACATAGGCCATGAGGTGATGGCCAAGCGTCACCGGCTGGCCCGACTGAAGGTGGGTGAAGCCCGGCATGACGGTGCCGACATGCTCCTCGGCGCGGGCCAGGAGCGCCTCTTCGAGCGCGTCGATCCCGGCCAGCGTCCCATCGATCGCGCCGCGCACGAACAATTTGAAATCGGTCGCGACCTGATCGTTGCGCGACCGCGCGGTGTGGAGCTTGCCCGCGACCGGCCCGATCAATTCGGTCAGCCGATGCTCGACGTGCATGTGGATATCCTCAAGCGCGGGATCCTCGACCAGCTTGCCGTCGGCATATTCCGCCGCGACCGCATCGAGCCCGGCGAGGATTTCGGCGGCCTCATCGGCGGTCAAAATGCCCTGCTTGCCGAGCATCGCGGCATGGGCCTTTGACGCGGCGATATCCTCGCGCCATAGCCTCTTGTCGACCGCGATCGAGGCATTGATCTCGCGCATCACCGCGGCCGGGCCGCCCTCGAAGCGCCCGCCCCACATCTGATTGGAGTCACCAGTGCGGCTGATCGTCCTGCTCCTCATCGGCCTAAGCGCCGCTGCTTGCGATAGGCAAAAGGCCGAGGCGCCTCAAGCGGCGCCTGTCGAGGGGGGTGTTGAAGATGTCACCAGCGGCAAGGGTGTTGACCGCAGCCACAAGGGCGAGGCAGCGCCGACGGCAAAGTTCAAGAATCCCGACGGCGGAGACTTCAGTCTCGCTAGCTTCGCGGGCAATCCGGTGCTGGTCAATCTGTGGGCCAGCTGGTGCGCACCGTGCATCGCCGAATTGCCGACGCTGCAAAAATTGGAGGAAGCGCAGGCCAAGGACGGCAAATTGGGCGTAATCGCGGTCAGCCAGGACATGGCGCCGAAAGCTTCGGTCGATGCCTTCCTCAAGAGCAAGGGGATTTCCCGTTTTGCCGCATTCCATGACCCCGATATGGCGCTTTCGTCGGCGCTCAATGTCCAGATCATGCCGACGACCATCCTGTACGATGCGGCGGGAAAGGAAGTATGGCGCTATACCGGCGATCTCGACTGGAGCGGGCCGGAAGCGGCTAAACTGCTGGCCGAACTCGATGCGGTCGCCAACTGAGTAATCGCCCGTCGATTGCCGCAAGGCCGGCCGCGATCAGCGCCAGCCCGCCAAAATCGAGCGGCGAGATCACTTCGCCCAAAAACATCACGCCAAGCAGGATTGCGGTCGGCGGGACCAGCAGGGTCACCAGCAGCGCGTTGGTCGCGCCCGAAGAATCGATCAGTTTGAAATAGAGGACATAGCCGAGCGCGGTGCAGACCAATGCCAACGCGACGATCGCGGCAATCGCTTCGAGCGGCGGGAATGCTATCGCCCATGGACGGTCGCCGATCAACGAAACCGGCATCATCATCACCGCGGCCACGGTTAGCTGACTGGTCGTGACGCTGATCGGAGACACACCCATCTTGCGGAAGCGCCGCGCCCAAACGCCGGCCAGCGCATAGGCCAGGGAAGCGATGACGCAGGCGAGCTGCGCCAATACGCTGTCGCCAATCGAGGCGAACAGTCCCGGGCCGATCATCAGCGCCACCCCGGCGAAACCGACCAACACACCAATCGCCTTACGCGGTGTGATCTTCTCGTCGGCGGTGAACAAATGCGCGACGATCACACCCCAGATCGGGGTGGTGGCGTTCAGGATAGAAGCGAGGCCGCTGGCGATGTGGGTCTGTGCCCAGCCGAACAGGACGAACGGCAGCGCATTGTTGAGCAAAGCAAGCAGAATGATCGCTCCCCAGGCGGCGCGCGGCAGTCCCAGCGGCTGGCCGCGCCACCACAGGAAGCCCCACATTGCCGCCGCCGCCAGCGCTACGCGGACGAAGACGTAGGTGAAGGGCGGGACATGGCTGACCGCGACGCCGATAAAGAAAAATGCGCCGCCCCAGATCAGGGCGAGCAGGCCGAGGATAGCCCAGTCGCGACGGTTCATCACGGTGCGGATCATCGGCGTGCTATCGTCGTTTGCGACGGGCAATGCTTCCCGCGGCATGCGGTCGAAGATGGTGCCAAGTGTCGCCATAAGATGAATTTAGGGCGAAGTAACGCCTGCCACCAACAAAAGCACCATTACCATCAATAAGCTGAGCTTATGATTAGTCGCGCAGCAGCTCGTTGATGCTGGTCTTCGATCGGGTCTTTTCGTCGACCCGTTTGACGATCACCGCGCAGGCCAGGCTCGGTCCGCCATCGCGCGCCGGCAGCGTGCCCGGGACAACCACCGAATAAGCTGGCACCCGGCCGAAACTGACCGCGCCCGTCAGCCGGTCGACGATCTTGGTCGAGGCGCCGAGGAATACCCCCATCGAAATCACCGCGCCGCGCTCGACTACCACGCCCTCGGCGACTTCGGAGCGAGCGCCGATGAAGCAATCATCCTCGATGATCACCGGCCCGGCCTGGAGCGGCTCGAGCACCCCGCCGATCCCGGTCCCGCCCGAAATGTGGACGTTGCGGCCGATCTGCGCGCAGCTGCCGACCGTCGCCCAGGTGTCGATCATCGTCCCTTCGCCGACATAAGCGCCGAGATTGACGAAGCTCGGCATCAGTACCGCATTGGGAGCGATGAAGGCGCCCTTGCGGACGATTGCGCCGGGCACCGCGCGGAAGCCTGCGGCGGCGAACCGCGCGGCATCCCAGCCGGCGAATTTGGACGGAACTTTGTCCCACCACGCCGCGCCGCCTGGGCCGCCCGGGATTTCAGCCATCGCGTTCAGGCGGAACGACAGCAATACCGCTTTCTTGAGCCACTGGTTGACCTTCCAGCCGCCGCCCTCAACCGGCTCGGCGACTCGCGCTTGTCCGGAGTCGAGCAGGTCGAGCGCGGCGTCGACCGCGTCGCGCGTGGCGCCCTTGGTATCGGCGCCGATCGATTCGCGCTTGTCCCACGCGGCGTCGATCACTGGCTGCAGTTGGTCGGTCATTGATATTGTCCTTCAAGAATCTGGTCGAGCCATTCGCCAACGTCGCTGATGACGTGATCGATGGCTTTTAGATCGGCGTCATGATCACCATGATCGGAGCCATTGTCGACCCACACCGTGGTCATGCCGAGCGCTTTGGCAGGTTTCAAATTCTTCGCCATGTCCTCAACCAGCACCGCGCGCGCCGGGTCGATCCCGAACCGTTCGACCAGCAGGCGATAGCCGTGGGCGTCGGGTTTGGGCAGATAATCGCAGGCATGGATGTCGACCAGGCCGTGAAACTGATCACCGATCCCGATCGCGGTCAGCACCCGGTCGGCATAAGCCGCGTCGCCGTTGGTGAAGATGAAGCGCCGTCCGGGCAGCCGCCTGAGCCCGCGCGCCAGCCGCTCGTCGGGCGCGACCCGGTCGAGCGCAATGGCGTGAACGTCGTCGAGAAAGTGGCGCGGGTCGACCGCGTGGTGCTTCATCAGCCCGGCCAGGGTTGTGCCGTGATCGCGGAAATAATTTTTCTGCACCCGCCGCGCTTCGATCGGGTCACAGCCGAGCAAGCGCTCGACATAGGCGCCCATCCGCGCATCGATCAGGTCAAATAGTCGCGTCGACGCCGGATAGAGCGTATTGTCGAGATCGAAGATCCAGTCGTCGATGTGGGCGAAGCGCGGGTTCATGGCGTGCCCGCGCCTAGGCAAAAAAAGCCTTCATGAAAATGAAAGGTTTGATTAAGCATAATAACTGCGGGGAAAGTCTTTGTTTTCAAGTGGCTTAGGGTGAGGGACCATGATGATCAACCGGCTTCTGGGCACGACCGCGTGCGCGATGATGCTGACGCTGACCGCGTGTGGCGGTGGTGGCGGCGGCGGCGGTGTCGCGCCGATCCCGACCCCCACGCCCACCCCTACGCCCACGCCAACTCCCACCCCTACGCCCACGCCGACTCCAACCCCCACCCCGACGCCCGGCGCCTTCGGCACAGCAGAATTTCTTCGGTCCAACTCGGTCACCTCGTCGCATGCGATCACTGCCTATCAGGCGGGCGCGACCGGGCGGGGGATCAAGATCGGGATCGTCGATACCGGCCTCAATCCAGATCTTACCGAATTCGCCGGTCGGATCGACGCGTCGTCGACCGATGTCGCTGGTGGCAATCGCGGTATCAGCGATACCGACGGGCATGGCACCGCTGTCGCCGGCGTGATCGCCGCGGCCAAGAATGACCAGGCAGTTCATGGCGTTGCCTTTGATGCGACGATCGCCGCTTATCGGGCCGACTCGCCGGGGAGCTGTGCCTCGGAGGATGGCTGCGAATTCTTCGACAGCGCGATCGCCAACGGGATCGACGCGGCGACCAATGCCGGGGTCAAGGTGATCAACCTGTCGCTCGGCGGCTCGGCGCCCGGCAATTCGGTGCTCAATGCGATGCAGCGGGCAGTCAATGCCGGGATCATATTGGTGATTGCGGCGGGCAACGAAGGACGAACCGCAGCTGGCAATAATGCCGATGCGTTCGCGCTGATTCCCGCCCAACACTTTGCCGGTCAGGTGATCATTGCCGGCTCGGTCGGCGAATCCGACGGCGCGGGTGGTGCCAATCTCGATCTGCTGTCGGACTTTTCCAACAAGGCCGGGACCGGGGCGTCCAATTACCTTGCCGCGCTTGGCTATCGCAACCTGACCTTCGATCACACCGGGACGGCGTTCTACTATTCGGGGACGAGTTTCTCGACCCCGGTGATCGTCGGTGCGGTGGCGCTGATGGCGCAGGCCTTCCCCAACCTCACTGGACAGCAGATCGTCGCGATCCTGTTCAGCAGCGCCGATGATCTGGGTGCCGTCGGCATCGATCCGATTTTCGGCCACGGCCGGCTCAACATCACGCGTGC
>JBDSOV010000054.1:0-4428 GCA_039914575.1 Sphingomicrobium sp. | reverse complement strand
CAATATCGCCTGCGCGACTGGGGCGTGTCGCGCCAGCGTTACTGGGGGACGCCGATCCCGATCATCCATTGCGACAAGTGCGGCCCGGTCGGGGTGCCGCGCGACCAATTGCCGGTAATATTGCCCGAGGATGTCAGCTTCGAGCTGCCCGGCAACCCGCTCGATCGCCACGATGGCTGGCGGCTGGTCGATTGCCCGACGTGCGGTAGCAGGGCGCGGCGCGAAACCGACACGCTCGACACGTTCGTCGATTCGTCCTGGTATTTCATCCGCTTTGCAAGCCAGCCGAAGGATAAGCCGTTCGACCGCGAAGAGGCCGAACAATGGCTCCCGGTCGGGCAATATATTGGCGGGGTCGAACATGCGATCCTGCACTTGCTCTACGCCCGCTTCTGGACCCGCGCGTTAGAGCGGATCGGGCGGCTGTCGATCAAGGAGCCGTTCGCCGGCCTCTTCACGCAGGGCATGGTGACTCACGAGACCTACCAGAGCGCCGACGGGCGCTGGCTCAACCCCGATGAGATAGAAGTTGGCATAGAAGGCGCGATCGTCGAGCGGTCGAGTGGCGGCGGGGTGACTCGCGGCCGGATCGAAAAGATGTCCAAGTCGAAGAAGAACACCATCGATCCCGAGCCGATCCTTGATCGCTATGGGGCCGACGCGGTGCGCTGGTTCATGCTGTCCGATTCACCCCCCGAGCGCGACCTCGAATGGTCGATCGGCGGGATTGAAGGCGCGGCGCGGTTCGTCCAGCGGGTATGGCGGCTGGCGATGGCACCGGCCGGCCTGTCCGAAGAGGACGACGCCCTCACCCGCAAGCTGCATCGGGCGATTTTTGCGGTCGGCGAGGCGATCGAAGCCTTGCAGTTCAACAAAGCCGTGGCTGCGCTGTACGAGCTGGTCAGCGCACTCGAGAAGGCCAAGCCTTCGGGTGTGCGCGATCGCGCCATCGGGACCTTGCTCCGCCTGGTCGCGCCGATGGCGCCGCATCTGGCCGAGGAAGCATGGGCGGCGCGCGGCCACCGCGAGATGATCGCCGACGCCAGTTGGCCGATTTACGACCCGGCGCTGCTGGTCGACGACACGGTGACGCTGGCGATCCAGGTCAACGGCAAATTGCGCGATACGATTACGGTCGCGCGGGGCTTGCCCAGGGATCAGGCGGAGGCGCTGGCGCTGGCATTGCCCAAGGTTCAGGCGCAATTGTTGGGCTCGACTCCACGCAAGGTGATTGTGGTTCCCGACCGGTTGGTCAATATCGTCGCATGACCCGCGCCGGCCGTCTCCTCCCCGCCCTCACGCTTGTGGCTGTCGCGCTCAGCGCGTGCGGGCTCAAGCCGATGTATGCTGGCGGGTCGGGTGGCACGGTGGCGAGTTCCTTGCGATCGATCCAGGTGCTGGCTATACCCGGCAAGGGCGGCTGGATGGTGCGAAACGCGTTGATCGCCAAGCTTGGCAGCGACGCAAACGGAAACGCCGCATATCGACTTGAGGTCGAGCTGGACGACAGTATCACCGGCTTCGGCATTCGCGGCGACCGCGCCACCACCCGCGAGCGGCGGACGCTGCGCGCGCGCTATCGGCTGGTCGAATTGGCCACCGGATCGGTGGTGCTCGACGCGACCGCCGGATCCGACGCCGGAATCGACGTCGTCTCATCGCAATATGCCACCATCGCCGCCGAGCAGACCGCACTCGAGCGCCTGTCCGAAGTGGTCGCCGACCAAATGGTCGGTCGGCTGGCGTTGTTCATCGGGCACACGTCGACCCCATGAAGCTGGCCAAAGGGTCGATCGACCGGGCGATTGACCGACCCGATCCGGCGATCCGTTTCTACCTGTTCTACGGTCCTGACGACGCCGGTTCGCGCCACCTCGCGACGCGGCTGCTCGACAGCCTCGGCGCGGAGAAATTCTCGGTGTTGGGGGCGGGGGTGAAGGCCGACCCGGCGGTGCTGGCCGACGAAGCGGGCGCAATGGTCCTATTCGGCGGGCCGCGCGCAATCTGGATCGAGCCGGCGGGTGAGGAGATTGCCGACGGCGTGGCCAGCATACTCGACGCGGGATCGGTCGAGAGTCCGGTGATCGCCATCGCCGGGGCGCTGCGCAAGACCTCGGGCCTGCTCAAGCTGGCCGAAGCGCATGGCGCGGCGGCGGCCGTTCAGTCCTATATTCCGGAAGGGCGCGACGCCGACCAGATGGTGGTTGCCGCCGGGCGTGCCGAAGGGCTGCGGATCGAAAACGACGTCGCCACGCGGTTGGCGGCGGCATGCGGCAACAATCAGGCGGTGGTAGCACAGGAAGTCGCCAAATTTGCGACTTTCCTCGACGCCGCGCCCGATCGGCTGCGCGAGCTGACGCATGAGGTGGTCGATTTGCTCGGCGCCGATTCGGCCGAGGGCAATCTGATGCGGCCGGGTGATCTCGCACTGGCTGGCGACGGCCGCCAGCTGCTCGAAGAGTTCGAACGGGCGGCGATCGGCCCGGGCGAAGTGATCCCGGCGGTGCGCGCGCTCCAGCGGCGGCTGCTCCAATTGGCTCCGCTGCGGGCCAGGGTGGAGCGCGGCGAGCGGGTCGATGGCGTCTTGACGTCAATGGGCAAGGCGTTGTTTTGGAAGGATAAGCCACTGCTGCAGCGGCTGCTGTCGAACTGGAATGCCGAGCGGATCGCGCAGGCCATGGAGCGCAGTGCGGCGTTAGAACGAGCGGCAATCTTCTCCGATGCGCCGCCGGTTGCGGCGCTTGGCGAAGAATTGGTGACGATCGCCCGCGCGGCGAGGCGCCGACGCTAGAAAATCCGCGAGATCGGAGAACCAACGGCACGAAGCGCCCCCGGCACTTTTAAATTGGCTCTCCGCTGAGGCGCTGGCAGATCATATCGAGCTGGTCGAGGGTCGAATAAGCCAGGATGACGGTCCCGCCGGCCCCGGCATGGCCGACCTTGACCTTGAGCCCCAACATATCGCCCAATTGGCGTTCGAGCGCAGCAAGATCGGCATCGACCTGGCGGCCCTGACGTTCGACTCCACGGCCGATGTCACGACCCGCGCCGGGGCGGACACGCTTGGCGAGTTGTTCGGCGTGGCGGACGCTGAGCCCGCCAGCGACGATTTGCTTGGCCAGGCGCTCAGGCTCATCCGCGCTGGCAATGGCCCGCGCATGGCCCATAGTGAGATCGCCTCGCATTAGCATTTCGCGAACTGTTTCTGGTAAATCCAGCAATCTCAACAGGTTGGCGATGTGGCTGCGCGACTTTCCGACCAATTTGCCGACCGCATCCTGACCGTGACCGTGATTGGCAATCAGCGCCTTATAGCCCTCTGCCTCCTCGATCGCGTTGAGATCCTGCCGCTGGATATTCTCGATCAGCGCAATTTCAGCGATCGCCGCGTCGCTGTCGTCACGCACCAACGCGGGAATGGCATGGACCTGTGCCCGCTGGGCCGCGCGCCAGCGACGCTCACCGGCGATGATCTCATATCCGTCGCGGGCACGCCGCACCAGGATCGGCTGGATTACGCCATGCTGGGCGATCGAGGTAGCGAGCTCGTCGAGACTGGTCTCGTCAAAATGCTTGCGCGGTTGCAACGGATTGGCGCGGATCCGCGCAATCGCGATCGACTGGACACCGTCGGCCCGGCTCTCGGGGCTCGCGCTGGCCGGACGCGGCGCTTCGCCAAGCAGCGCGCTAAGCCCGCGTCCAAGCCCGTGTTTCTTCGAATCGCTCACGCTGCTTCGGCCTCCGCTCGAACGCGCGACAACCGCGCCATGACTTCGCGCGCGAGCCTGATATAGGCTTCAGACCCGGGGCATTTAAGATCGTAGATCAGCGCCGGAAGGCCGTGGCTCGGCGCCTCGGACAGCCGCACGTTGCGCGGGATCACCGTCTCGAACACGGCTGCACCAAGGCAGGCGCGGACATCTTCCGCGACCTGCTGCGACAGATTATTGCGTCGGTCAAACATCGTCAGCACGACTCCGAGGATGGCGAGCGAGGGATTGAACGATTGGCGCACCCGCTCAACCGTCTGGAGCAGTTGTGACAGCCCTTCGAGCGCGAAAAACTCGCACTGCAACGGAACCAGCAATTGCTGCGCGGCGACCATTGCGTTGAGCGTCAGCAGCCCGAGCGACGGCGGGCAATCGATCAGCACCACATCCCAGCGCCCGGCCGGCACTTCGTCGAGCGCATTGGTCAGGCGATGGGTGCGATGCTCCATATCGACCAGTTCAATCTCGGCCCCCGAAAGGTCGACCGTCGATGGAATCAGGTCGAGCCGCGGCACGCGCGTCGCGATCGCCGCATCGACCATGCTCGACCGCCCGATGAGAACTTCGTAGCTCGACGTGGTGCGTGCCTCATGGCCAACCCCGAGGCCAGTCGAGGCATTGCCCTGCGGATCGAGATCGACCAGTAGCACTTTCCAGC
>JBDSOV010000033.1:0-5279 GCA_039914575.1 Sphingomicrobium sp. | reverse complement strand
TTGCTCCACCTCCCCCAGCCGCAGCGCGAGGCGCTGATCCTGGTCGGGGCGGGGGGCTTTGCCTATGAGGAAGCGGCCGACATTTGCGGTTGCGCGGTAGGCACGATCAAGAGCCGCGTGGCGCGCGGCCGGGTCGCGCTCGAAGCGCTGCTGACCGGCGGAAAATTGCCGTCGCGGCGCCAGCACGTCACCGATCCCCACCAGTCGGCGCTGCAGGTGATTATGGGGCAAGTCGAGGAGTTGAGCCGCGACAAGATGCCCGTCATCGAACGGTCAGGCGACGCCATCGAATAAGCGTGAAAGGATCAGTGAATCCGTTTCAGCAGCGCGGCGAACGGATCGTCATCATCGAAACAGACAGGGGCCGGCGCTTTCGCAAACGCACGACGAAGTGCGGCGGCGATTCCGACTGGGTCCGGCAAATTATCAACTCGGATTAATTGTCGTTCCATCGGATGATAGCCCGCGGCGTCCTTGTTCGATTCAATTGACATCAGACGGCAACAACGCGCGCTTGCCCCGTGAGTTTCGTTCTAAATGGATTTGGGGCAAGGCGTGCGGCGTGGCGGACACAGTTTTAAACGCAGCGCGGCGCGAGGCGCTTGAACGGGCGCAGCACTACGCGCCCTTCCTGCGCGACGCCATCTTGGCCTTCCCCGATATCGCTTCGCGATTCGCGGCGGATGGTGCTGAATCGGCGATCAGCGCCGCGCTCGTGCTCGATGGCGACAGCGTCGCCGGGCGCCTTCGCCGCCAGCGCCGCGCGCTGGCGCTGGCGGTGGCACTTGGCGATCTGTCGGGCGAACTCGATCTCGAAGCGCTGACCGGGGCGCTGTCCGATTTCGCCGACCGCGCGATCGACGCGGCATTGGCAGCGGCGATCGAGGAACGGTCGCCGGGCGCCGAGACCAATGGTTTCGCGGTGCTGGCGTTGGGCAAGCTCGGCAGCCGCGAATTGAATTACTCGTCCGATGTCGATCTGGTGCTGCTATTCGACCCCGCGACGCTGTCCAAACGCGACCGCGACGATGCCGGCGAGGCGGCGGTTCGGATCGGACGGCGGCTGGTCGAATTGCTCCAGCAGCGGACCGAGGACGGCTATGTCGCGCGGGTCGATTTGCGGCTTCGCCCGTCGCCCGAAGTAACCCCGATCGTACTCCCCGCCGACGCCGCAATCTCTTATTATGAATCGCAGGCGCTGCCGTGGGAGCGGGCGGCGTTCATTCGCGCCCGAGCGGCGGCAGGCGATATTGCGCTCGGCGAGCGGTTCCTCGGCGAAATCCAGCCGTTCATCTGGCGGCGGGCGCTTGATTTCGGCGCGATCGACGAGATTCGCGACATCAGCACCCGCATCCGCGACCATTATGCGCAAGGCTCGGCGCTCGCTCCCGGCTACGATCTTAAGCGCGGGCGCGGCGGCATCCGCGAGGTCGAATTTTACACCCAGGTCCAGCAATTGATTCACGGCGGGCGCGACCCCGCTCTGCGCAGCCGAGCGGTGCTCGACGCGCTTCCGGCGCTGGTCACATCGGGACGGATGGAAGGCGAGGTCGCGAATGCGCTGGCGGCCGCCTATCGCCGCTTGCGCACGGTCGAGCATCGCATCCAGATGGTCGACGACCAGCAGACTCACCGCCTGCCGGTCGCGGTCGACGCGCTGGCCGGGGTGGCGGCGCTCGACGGGCTGGCGAGCGGCGCGGCGCTGATCGAGACATTGCGGCCCCACGTCGATTTCGTCAGTGCCAGGTTCGACGGCCTGTCGCCCGATCGCGGCACGCATTTGTCGAACGACCCCGATTTGCTGGCCGACGAGCTCGCCGCGATGGGTTTTGCCGATGTCGGCATGGTCATGCGGATGATCGCTGGCTGGCGGTCGGGGCAGGTGCGATCGCTGCGCTCTCCCGCGGCGCGCGGGGCGTTCGAGGCGATGTTGCCGATCCTGCTGCGCGCGATCGCCGACGGCCCCGATCCGGGCCATGCGCTCAACCGCTTCAGCGACATCGTCGAGCGATTGTCGAGCGGGGTCAATCTCTACCGCCTGCTCGAGGCGCAGCCGGCGCTGGCGAAGGTGCTGAGCCAGATATTGGTCCACGCCCCCGCGCTGGCCGACCAACTGGCGCGGCGGCCGGGGTTGTTCGACGGACTGATCGACGCGTCGAGCTTCGCCGCCCCGCCCGACGCGGCGACGGTAGCGATCAAGCTGGCCGAGGGTGGCAAGCGCGACAGCTATGACGAACGGCTCGATCGGGTGCGACGGATGGTCGGCGAGCGGCGGTTCGCGCTGGGGGTGCAGTTGATCGCCCGCCACCGCGACCCGCTCGACCTGACCATGGGCTATGCTGCGGTTGCCGAGGGGGCGATCGTCGCATTGGCCGATGCCGCGCGCATCGAATTTGAGGCGGCGCATGGCCGCATCGCCGGCGGAGAATTGATGATCCTCGGGCTCGGGCGGCTTGGGGGGATGGCGCTGACCCACGCCAGCGACCTCGACCTGATCTTCCTGTTCGACGCTCCCGACGAGGCGGTGTCCGACGGCAAACGCGCGCTTGGCGCGACCGATTATTTCAACCGGCTGGCGCAACGCGTCGTGGCGGCGCTGTCGGTCGCGACCGCCGCGGGGCCGCTGTATGATGTCGATACCCGGCTGAGGCCGCAGGGCGAAAAGGGCATGCTCGCGGTCCGGCTTGACGCGTTCGAAGCCTATCAGCGCGAAGAAGCATGGACGTGGGAGCATATGGCGTTGCTTCGCGCTCGGCCATTGTACGGGACGACAAGCGGTCGAACGAAGCTCGCCGATGCCGTGGCGCGAGTGCTCGACATCGAGCGCGACCCGGTCAAGGTTCGCGCCGACGCCGCCAAGATGCGCGCCGACATGGCGACGCACAAACCCCCCGCCGGGCCACTCGACATCAAGCTGGGCGCAGGCGGGTTGGTCGACCTCGAATTCGCGGTCCACACACTGCAACTGGTCCACCGTACCGGCTTTGACCCACGGCTGGAGGTCGCGATCGAGACGTTGGCCGACGCCGGCCTGATCGACCAGCAGGCGGACGCAGATTTGCGCTTGCTGTCGCGGATCCTGGTAACCAGTCGGCTGGTGACACCGGGCGGCGGCGTGCCCGAGGTCGAATCGCGGCCGCTGGTCGCCGAAGTGTGCGGTCATGCCGATTGGGCGAGTCTGCTTGAAGCGCATGACGCGGCACGGCAAAGGATCGCCAAATTGTGGGCAAGAACGAAGGGAATGACATGACTGACGTAGGCGAAATGGCACCCGCGATCAGCACGACCTTAAGCGACGGATCGACTCTCGATCTCGCTGCGCCGGGGCAACAGCTGGTGCTCTATTTCTATCCCAAGGACGACACATCGGGCTGCACGCGCGAGGCGCAGGATTTTACGGCCATGGCCGCCGACTTCGCCGCCGCCGGGGCGAGAGTGGTCGGCGTGTCGCGCGATGCGATGGCGAAGCATGACAAGTTCATCGCCAAATATGACCTTGCGGTGCCGCTCATTGCCGACACCGACGGAGCGATCAGCGACGCCTTCGGCACCTGGGTGCAGAAGAGCATGTACGGCCGCAAATATATGGGCATGGAGCGCGCCACCTTCCTGATCGACGCCGACGGAACGGTGCGGCGCGAATGGCGCAAGGTAAAGGTGCCGGGCCACGCGGCGGAGGTGCTGGCGGCGGTCAAGGCCTAAGCCAAGCAGAGGATTAGTCCGAAACGGATGTACTGGCGCGAATGCGTTAATCCCGGGCCACGTAGGAAGCGGGCAGAGGATATTGCTCGATGAAGGCTCACCATGCCGTGCAACAGGAGGAGGATACGCGGTCTATGCCGCGTAGCCACTTGTTCCTGTCGGCGATGATCTGCTTCGACAATGTATCCGCCGCAATCCGGCTGCGCGACCTGTCGGCGAGCGGCGCGCGGATTGAGGGGACGACACTCCCTGCGATCGGGGCGGCGGCGCACATCAGTCGCGGCACTCTCCACGCTAGCGGAATCATCGTGTGGCGCGACGGCAAAAGGTGCGGGTTGCGCTTCGACGCCCCGCTGCCGCTCGACGCGTGGATGCCGGGTTGCGCGTCGCGTGACCAATTGGCGGTCGACGCGATGATCGACGCAGTGCGGTCGGGCGCTGCGGAGGTATTGCAATTGCGTCCGACGCCGCCACCGCCGGACGCATTCCGCGACGCGCTTCCCCAGCGGCTGGCGGAGGAACTAGCCTATGTCAGCCGGTTGCTTGAAAGCCTCGGTGACGATTTGTGCGCCGAGCCGCTGGTGGTGATGCGCCACGCCGAAAAGCTGCAGAATCTCGACATTTCCGCACAAATCCTCGGCCATGTCGCGGCGCTGCTTGTCTCCGAGCAGCCCGAGCAGGCGATCGACGCGATCGGTATGGGAAGCCTGCGCAAACGGCTTCAGCGGGTTTCGCTCTAAGCGGTCATATACGATCGACGCCCGGTCATTGGTCGTCATCCATCGACACAAAAAAGGAGCCCCGCGAACGGGGCTCCAGGGGGATGCGCGCGATTGGGAGTCTTGCGTGCGATTATCTAATTGGAAAATTCATCTAATTTCTTCTACGCTTGAGTGGCGCTGCTGGCGAGAGGTTTGATGACGTCAGCCTAATAAAGCGACTTCTTGGCAAGGAAATGGCAATGAGTAGGAAAATCTTTCAAAAAAGCGCGAAATTCTGATGGATGCTACCGACCTGAAGATACTGGGACTGCTCCAAGAGGATTCCTCGCTGACCCTGGCCGAGGTCGCGTCCCAGGTGAATTTGTCGCCGACGCCGTGCTGGCGGCGGATCAACAAGCTCGAATCATCGGGTGTGATCGAGCGCCGGGTGGCTTTGCTCGACGCCGCCAAGGTCGGGATTGATCTGACCATCTTCGTCACGGTCGAAACTGACGACCATAGCGAGGCGTGGACGCGGAACTTCGCCGAGGCGGTCGCGACCATGCCCGAGGTGATGGAAGTGTATCGCATGGCGGGGGAGGTGGATTACCTCCTCAAGATCGCGGTCCCCAACATCGCCGCCTACGACGCTTTCTACCGCGCGATCACCGCCGCGGTGCCGCTGAAGACCATCACTTCGATGATCGCGATGGAGACGGTCAAGCGCACCACCGCTTTCCCGCTGGCGGGGGCGGCGCAACGTTGAACGCTGGGCACGCCCATGTTAGCGCCCGCGCCAGACGTCATTCGAGGAGTGGTTCGTGGCCGAGTTCACGCTTCCCAGTAACAGCAAGATCAGGCGCGGCACGGCGCATG
>JBDSOV010000016.1:0-2785 GCA_039914575.1 Sphingomicrobium sp. | reverse complement strand
GACAGGATTCGAACCTGCGACCCCCACACCCCCAGTGTGATGCGCTACCAGGCTGCGCTACGCCCCGACCAGTGCCGCTTTGGATATCGAGGTGACATCGGCCTAAGCGGTGACCGCGCATCTAGTGGGGCGCGTCAGGCATGGCAAGCCAAGGATGACTCTGATGCGACGGCCAATGAAGCGGCGACGATTGAGGCGGATTAAGATCGGAAAGGGACGCGCGATCGCGCTGGCGTTGGCCGCGATCCCGGGCCTGTACCTGCTCGCCGCGATCCTCGGCGCGCTGGTTCCGGTCAACCGCAGCTGGACCGAACCAGCCCGGGGCATCACCATCTACATCGCCGATAACGGCCTCCATGCCGATCTGGTTCTGCCGGTGCGAAAAGCGGGGCTCGACTGGACGCCGCTAGTGCCGCGCTCCGATTTCGCGTCGCCACCCGCCGCCGCGCGTTGGATTGCGTTCGGGGCGGGCGAGCGGCGAGTCTATCTCGACACCCCCACCTGGTCCGACATCACCCCGCGCACCGCCTGGGCGGGGATCGCCGGGGGCAGCCAAGTGATACATGTCGAATATGTCGCCGACCCGACCTATTCGGCGCGCGAAATCCGGGTCACCCCCGAACAATATCGCCGCCTGTGGGCCGCGGTCCGGGCCTCCTTCAACCTTGATTCGCAGGGGGCTCCGGTGCGCATCGACCACCCCGGCTACGGCGCCGGGGATGCCTTTTACGAAGGCGTCGGCCGGGCCAGCGCTATCCAGACCTGCAACCAGTGGCTTGCCGGTCGCCTGCGCCTCGCCGGAATTAAGGCGCCGCTGTGGAGCCCGTTCGTCGAGGGACTGGTGTGGCGCTATCGGAGGGCGGGCAAAGACTTGCAAACTCGGTGAGACCTGCAACGGTGTGCGCTCAAGTTGGGGGACTTTCATGACTAGCCACACCGACCGACAGCCGCGCGAAAAATTCGGCCATCCGCGCGGGCTGTGGGTGCTGGCTGGTACTGAATTGTGGGAGCGCATCAGCTTCCACGGGATGCAGGCGATTTTAACGCTCTACCTCGCCAGCGAATTGCTGCTCCCTGGACGGATCGATCACGTTGCCGGTTTCGACCTGTTTCGCCGCGCCATTGAAAGCTTGACCGGGCCGCTCACGGTGCAGGCGCTGGCGACCCAGACCTTCGGCATCTACATCGCGTTGGTCTACGCCACCCCGCTCATTGGCGGAGCAATCGGCGACCGTTTGCTGAGCCGACGGACTACTGTCACGCTTGGCGCGCTGCTGATGACTCTCGGTCATTTCTCGCTCGCCTTCGACATGTCCTTCCTGTTGGGCCTGTTGTTGCTGGCGTGCGGAGCCGGGATGCTGCGCGGCAATCTCGCGCCGCAGGTCAAGGCACTTTACCAAGCGGGCGACCGACGTCAGGGGGACGCGTTCCAGCTTTATGCGCTTTCGGTCAACATGGGGGCGTTTATCGCGCCGCTTCTCACCGGGGCACTCGCCGCCGTTTATGGCTGGCATGTCGCTTTTGCATTTGCCGGATTCGGCATGCTGATTGGCCTGATCATCTATCTCGTCGGTCAGCGCGACCTTGCCGACGAGCCGCGCGTGGCGCGCGCCGCCCGTCCCCCACTGACCAGCGACGAGCGCGCGAGGCTCGGCTGGCTGCTCGCGATCTGGCCGCTGCTAGTCTGCTTCTGGGTCGCGCAATCGCAGATCTGGAACACCTATAATTTGTGGGTGCGCGACCACATCGAGCTCAATGTCGGCGGATTTCTCGTACCAGTTCCGTGGCTCCAGTCACTCGACGGCCTGATGCCCGCGATCTCGGTGCCGCTAATGCTGATCCTGTGGCAGCGGCAAGCGAAGCGTGGGTCGGAGCCGGCGCTGCTCGTCAAGATGGGGTTCGGCGCGCTTTTGTTCGCGGCGGCGGTGCTGTTGCTGGTCGTCGCCTCACATCCGCCGGGAAGCGGGGCGCGCGCTCCGCTCATGCTGCCGATCGCCTTTCACATCGTGTCCAACTTCGGCTGGATCTATTTCGCGCCGGTCGCGACAACCTTGATCCTGACCAGGGCACCCGCATCGACGCGCGGGACGATGGTCGGGATCAACCTCCTCTCGATTACCGCCGGAAGCCTCGTCAGCGGGCGGCTGGGCGCGCTTTACGAGCAGGTGTCGGCGGGTGATTTCTGGTTGATCCACGCCGCAATCGTTGGCTTGGCTGGGCTTGTCTTGCTGTTGCTTGCTAGGCCGCTCGGTCGGCGGTTGACCGAGAACGTCGACATCGTGCCCGAACCCGCGCCGCTCAACGCAGCTGCACCGCGGCCAGTTTACAACACGTAGCGCGACAAGTCCGTATCGCGGGCGATTCCGGCCAATTGCCCTTCGACGAACGCCGCGTCGATGACCAATGTCTCGCCGCCGCGGTCCTCGGCGGTGAAGCTAATGTCCTCGAGCAATTTCTCCATCACCGTCGAGAGTCGCCGCGCGCCGATATTCTCCAGCGCCTCGTTCACTTCGGCTGCGATCCGCGCCAGCGCGGCGATTCCGTCGTCGGCAAAGGTGATCGTGACATCCTCGGTCTTGAGCAAGGCGCGATATTGCTCGGTCAGGCTGGCGCGGGTGGAGGACAGGATGCGGACGAAATCCTCCTCGGTCAGCGCCGCCAGCTCGACCCGGATCGGCAGGCGCCCCTGCAATTCGGGCAGCAAATCGGCCGGCTTGGCGACATGGAACGCGCCGCTGGCGATGAACAATATATGGTCGGTCTTGATCGGCCCATATTTGGTCGC
>JBDSOV010000005.1:0-7728 GCA_039914575.1 Sphingomicrobium sp. | reverse complement strand
CGCGGATTCCAGCGGTGGGTCTGGTGGCCAAAATGGGCGCCAGCTTCGAGCAATTGCTGCATCGTGACGACGGGAGTCGCCATAGGATAGTCTCCTTCCGGTTTTACCTCGGCGGATCCTGTAACCGATCGTTCCTGCCCGGGGGCATTGAGGTCGACCGGCACCGGTATGGTGGTTCCGCCTGTGGAATGCCCGGCCCCCTAGCGAAGACCCATCCCCAAGGCAACCCCATATTGCCGCTTGACAACACCAGAACAAAACACGAACATCGTCTTACTCAAAGGGGTCGCGCGCCCCCCAAATGGAACGAAACGCGTTCCTGGTCGGTTAGGCGCCGTAACGAAGGATGAGAATATGATCGCAGCCATTGCCACCATCGCATTCCTCGCCGCTGCTTGGGCCGCGATCGTCGTCATCGCCGGAAGCCTTGAGGTCAATCTGGCCAAAGTCGGTGCCGCTTTGTGCGGCGTGCCCCCTGCCTTCGCTTCCGCGCCAATCGCGGTGCGAGTCAGTCAGCGTTATCCGGCAGCCCGCTCGAAGCGGGTCCGCGCCCGCCCGGCGCTGCGCGCCGCTGCTTGACCTTGGCGTAGCTTGCCACACTGAACGGCACGACCAGAAGATAGAGCACCGACGCCGCCAGCAGCGTCACCCACGGCTCGTTGATCAAGGCAGCGCCGAGCAAGGCGACACCCGCCAGCGAAAACAGACGAGAGCCGCGACGGATACGGATCGAAGTCCAGCTGTACGTCGGAACGCTGGAAATCATCAGCAAGGCGATGAACAAGGTCCACGGCATGACCAATTGCCAGCTGCGGAATAGCTCGTTGTCGGTTATCAGCCACAGATAGATCGGGATGAACGCCAGCCCGGCACCGGCCGGCGCCGGGACGCCGGTATTGAAACCGGCCGACTTGTGCGGCTGGTCGTCGGCGTCAATGCGGGCGTTGAACCGGGCCAAACGAAGCGCGCAGCACACTGCCAGCGCGAGCGCCGCGATCCAGCCGAAACGCTGCGCCGACTGCAGCGACCACAGGAACAGGATTAGCGCCGGAGCGGTGCCGAACGCGATATTGTCGCTCAGACTGTCGAGCTCCGCGCCGAAACGGCTGTTGGCCTTGAGCAAGCGCGCGAGCTGGCCATCCAGCCCGTCGAGCACGCCCGCGCCAATAATGCAGGCAAGGGCCAGCGACCAATGACCGGTCTCGCCATTGGCCGCCGTGATCGCGAAGCGCACCCCGGTCAGGCCCGAGCAAAGAGCGAGTGCGGTGATCGCGTTGGGAGCGAACGCCCGGAACGGAATTCCGTGACGCTCGGGTGCCACGCTCACTGACTGCTGCCCGAGCGCTGTGGATCGACCCCGATTTCGCCGAGGATCGTCTCGCCGGCAATCGCGCGCTGGCCGAGCAAAATCTGGCTGCCGGTGCCGGCGGGTAGGAAGACGTCGACCCGGCTGCCAAAGCGAATCAGGCCGATCCGCTCGCCCGCCGCGACCCGGTCGCCCTCGGCGACGAAGGCCATGATCCGCCGCGCCACCAGCCCGGCGATCTGGGTGAAGGCGATTTTCACCCCGTCCTCGCGCTCGACCAGGAAATGCTGGCGCTCATTATCCTCGCTCGCTTTGTCGAGGTCGGCATTGAGGAACTTGCCCGGAATGTAGGCGATCTTGCGGATTGTTCCGGCAATCGGCGAGCGATTGATGTGGACATCGAACACGCTCATGAAAATCGAGACGCGGGTAAATTCGCCGCTGAGATCGCCCGCCAATTCGGGCGGCGCGGACACGCGGGTAATCATTGTCACCAGCCCGTCGGCCGGCGCCACGATCAGATTGGGATCGGTCGGCGTAGTGCGGATCGGATCGCGGAAGAAGGTCGCGACCCAGATCGTCACCAGCACCAGCAGCCAGCCGATGAACGGGCTGATCACGCTGTAGACGGCAAGCGCAACGAAAGCCGAGATGAGGGCAAATTTGCGCCCTTCGGGATGGACCGAAGGAAAGCGCCATTTGACCGCGGTCAGATGGCTGTCGGGTTTCTCGATGATGGGCATGGCGCCTCCTTAGTGGCGGCATGCCCAAGCCGCAATGACGCGGTTGCCTTGATCCGGAGCGGCGCTTAAGGCGCGCCCCGACCCCGAACATTTTCAAGCGCAGGATGTGGCAATGGCCAAGATCAAGGTGAAGAACCCGGTCGTCGAACTCGACGGCGACGAGATGACGCGGATCATCTGGCAATGGATTCGCGAGAAACTGATCCTCCCCTACCTCGACATCGACCTCAAATATTACGACCTCGGGATCGAGAAGCGCGACGAGACCGACGACAAGATTACGGTCGAGGCGGCCGAAGCGATCAAGCAATATGGCGTCGGCGTGAAATGCGCGACGATCACCCCGGACGAGGCGCGGGTCGAGGAGTTCAAGCTCAAGAAGATGTGGAAATCGCCCAATGGTACGATCCGCAACATCCTTGGCGGTGTGGTCTTTCGCGAGCCGATCGTGATCGACAATATCCCGCGCATCATCCCTGGCTGGACCGACCCGATCGTGATCGGCCGACATGCCTTTGCCGATCAATATAAGGCGACCGATTTCCTCGTCCCCGGCCCAGGCAAATTGTTGATGAAATGGACCGGCGAAGACGGCCAGGTGATCGAGCATGAAGTGTTTGATTATCCGTCGGCCGGGGTGGCGATGGGGATGTACAATCTCGACGCATCGATCCGCGACTTCGCCAAGGCCTGTCTGAACTATGGCCTGCAGCGCAAATGGCCAGTGTATCTGTCGACCAAGAACACCATCCTCAAGGCCTATGACGGACGCTTCAAGGATATCTTCCAGGAAATATTCGATCGCGATTTCAAGGCGGCGTTTGCTGAAGCCGGAATCGAATATCAGCATCGCCTGATCGACGACATGGTCGCCTCTGCCTTGAAGTGGAGCGGCAAGTTTGTCTGGGCGTGCAAGAATTACGACGGCGACGTCCAGTCCGACCAGGTTGCGCAGGGCTTCGGCAGCCTCGGCTTGATGACCAGCGTGCTGATGACCCCAGATGGCCAGACGGTCGAGGCCGAAGCGGCGCATGGCACGGTCACGCGCCATTACCGCATGCACCAGGCGGGCAAGGCGACCTCGACCAACCCGATCGCGTCGATCTTCGCCTGGACTGGCGGGATCAAGTTCCGCGGCAAGCTCGACGAGACTCCCGAGGTGGTTAAATTCGCCGAAACGCTCGAGCGGGTATGCGTCGAGACGGTCGAGCAGGGCAAGATGACCAAGGATCTCGCGATCCTCGTCGGCCCCGATCAGGCATGGATGACGACCGAGCAATTCTTCGAGGCGATCCGGGTCAATCTCGAAGCCGAAATGGCGGTCGCCGCTTAATTGTAAGCGTTGGGTGACCTGACCCGTTCGCGGCGGATGCCGAGGCCGATCAACCGTCCCGGAATTCGCCGCAGCAGCGGGAAACGGTCGAGCATCCGGACTGGCCAGGCAGCGCGGGTGATCGGCGCACCACCGAGCACGCGGCCGATCACCGCTTGCTGCGCGGCTTTTTGCCCGGCCTGGATCATCCGGGTCGGGAACAGCCGCCGATCCTGCACCTTGTGGAGCAAGTGATCGACCTGTTCGCCGCGCGCCAAAGGTGCCGCGAGGATGTTGGCGGCGGCGACCGCATCCTGGATGGCGAGGTTGATCCCGATCCCCCCGATCGGCGACATGGCATGGGCGGCATCGCCGATTGCCAGCAAGCCAGGCCGGTGCCACGTCACCAGCCGGTCGAGCGCGACTTCGAGCAGGTGCAAATCGGCGGTCGATGTGAGAATATTATCACCTGAAAAATCCAAGTCCGGAAAGGCCTTGCGCACTTCGCTTCGGATCCAGTCAACGCCGCGCGCCGTGATCGCTTCGCCCGTCCCCTTGGAAATGAGGAAGGCGCATTGCCAATAAGTGCGGCGGTCGATCAGCACCACCATTCGCCCAGTGTCGATCGATCCGCGAAGCGCGTCGCCATGGTCGTCCGACTTAGGCAGACTGAACCAGAATACGTCCATCGGCGCGCCGATTTCCTGCACCGGCAGCAGGCCAAGGCGGCGCACCAGGGACGAGCGGCCGTCGGCGGCGATGACCAGCTTCGTGGCGCGAAGCTCGCGGCCATCGGTCAGGCGGACGCCAGTGATCCGACTGTCCTCCTCGATCAACCGCTCGACCGGGGCTTCCATATCAAGATGGAAACCGGGGTAGATCGCCGCCTCGTCGCGCAGGAAATCGAGGAATTCCCACTGCGGCATCATCGCGATGAACGGCGCCGGCGTGTCGAGGTGCGACAGGTCGCCGATGGTATATTCGATCCCGGCGACACGAATCCGGGCGGTGTCGAGCTCGTCATGGGGACGCGCGAGGAATTTCTCGAGCAGGCCCAATTGGTCGAGGATCTCCATTGTCGAGGGGTGAACCGTGTCGCCGCGGAAATCGCGGAAGAAGTCGGCATGCTTCTCGAGCAGTGTCACCGACACCCCGGCGCGAGCCAGCAGCAGCCCGGCCATCATCCCCGCCGGCCCGCCGCCGACGATCAGGACGTCGGTCACGAACGTCACCCCGTAAAGTCACTAAGGTCGCAAAGGCCACTAAAGTCGTGGAGACGCGTACCATTTGCACGGGGGCTGCAGTGTCGCGCGGGCTGATTGGTGCATTTGGTGGCTGCGCGACGTGACGTCATGGCGTCGCCACGCTGGCAGACGAAATCCTATATTGGAAGTGAATTTTGCGGCGGCGGTGACAAGCGGGGCCGCCCATGCTTTTAGGAGGGGATGGCCGGCGACTTCCACATGACCCCCGCGTTGAGCGACACGCTGACCATCCTGGGCGCGGCGGGGATCGTTATTCCGGCCTTCGCGCGGCTCAAAATCTCGCCGATCATCGGTTTCATCCTGGTCGGGATCCTGGCCGGACCGTTCGGATTGGGCCGATATGTCGGGCAATATCCGTGGCTTGAGACGGTGACGATTACCGATCCGCCGGCCATGGCGCCTTTTGCGCAGTTCGGGATCATCCTGTTGCTGTTCGCGATCGGGCTGGAGCTGAGCTTCAAGCGACTGGTGACGATGCGGCGGCAGGTGTTCGGCATCGGTGCGGCGGAACTGGGGTTCGGGGCGTTACTCATCGGCGGCGGGTTGCTGGCGATGGGCAACAGCCTGCCCGCCGCGATCGTACTCGGCCTGGCGTTGGCGATGTCGTCGACTGCGTTGGTCATCCCGCTCGCCGGGACCACCAGCCCTGCGGGCAAGGCGGCATTCGCCATGCTGCTGTTCGAGGATCTGGCGCTGGTGCCCTTGCTGTTCCTGTTCGCCAGTCTTGGCGGGGCGGCCGAACCGGGCGCGCTGGTAACGGTGCTGTGGCAGGGCGCCTTGGTGATCGCGGTGATGCTGGTGGCCGGACGGTTCCTGCTCCCGCCTTTGTTCGCCCAGGCGGCGCGGACCAAGAGCCCCGAACTGTTTTTGGCGGTCAGCCTGCTGACCGTGATCCTCGCCAGCCTGGCGACCAGCGCGGTCGGGCTTTCCCCGATCTTAGGAGCATTGGTGGCCGGGGTGCTGATTGCCGAAACCGAATATCGCGGCGAGGTGGAGCAGGTCACTGCCCCCTTGCGCGGCCTCGCGCTCGGCGTGTTCCTGATCACGGTCGGGATGAGCCTAGATCTCGCCGCGCTGATCGCCAACTGGCCGGCTTTGCTCGCCGCACTGGCGCTGGTGTTGCTGGCCAAGATAGCGGTGACCTCGATCCTTTTATGGTCGAGCGGATCGCGGCCGGGGGTCGCGGCGGAGACCGGCCTGCTGATGGCCAGCCCGTCGGAAACGACGCTGATCCTGCTCGGCGCGGGTGCTGCGGCGGGCGTGATCCGGGTGGAATCAGCGAGCTTCTGGCAGGCGGTGACCGCGCTCGGGCTGACCGTAACCCCGTTACTGGCGGCGCTTGGCCGGGCAGCGGCGCGGCGGGTCGACCGCGAGGCGAGCGCGCACGTCGATGCCGGCGCGGCCGCGGGCAAAACGGTGATCTTCGGCTTCGGCCGGGTCGGGCAGATGGTCGCCGACATGCTGGGCGAGCATGGCAAAGCATATCTGGCGGTCGAGAATGACATCGACGCGGTGCTTGCCGCGCGGGAGAGTGGTTATGCCGTATTGTTCGGCGATGTCGCACGCGGCGCGATGGTCGACAAGCTTGCGCTCGGCAGCGCCGACGCGGTGGTGCTGACGATGGACGATCCGGTGCTGATCATCCGCCTCGCTCGCCGCATCCGCGACCAATTCCCCAATCTGCCGATCATCGCCCGCGCGCGGGATACCGACCACGCCGCGCGGCTCTATCGCGCCGGAGTGACCGACGCGGTACCCGAAGCGATGGAGGCATCGCTCCAGCTTTCGGAAGCGGTGCTGGTCGATATCGGCGTAGCAATGGGCCCGGTGATCGCCTCGATCCACGAGAAACGCAGCGAGTTACGCGGCGAGATTATGGAGGCAGGCGAGATGGATGTGGAGCCGACCCTGGGACGGCGGCGAGTGAAGGATGTGAAGAGTTAAGAGGGAGTGAAAAGGATGCACCGACCCACAGCCGGCCTGCTCATGGCGATGCTAGCCGCTTGCGCGGCAAGGTCGGCCCCGCCGGCAACCGCTGATCAACTGTTACCGAGCGCGTTCGAAGCGGGCTGGAAGGGTCAAAAGGTGTGCGAGCCGCTGTTCGAAAATGAGCAGATGCGGGCGGCGCGCTGCACCTTTCCGCCGGGTATCGGGCATGAGCGTCATTATCACCCGCCGCATTGGGGCTATATCGTTCAGGGCACGACCATGCGGATCACCACCGCCAGCGGGACGACCGACCGCATCCTCAAAGCCGGAACCAACTGGTGGAGTGACGGGATCGAATGGCATGAGGCGATCAACGTCGGCGCAACGACCGGCGTCTACGTGATCATCGAGCCGAAACAGGCCAGATAGGCCCTCTTCCGGAACCCCAATCGCAGGGGTCAGGCGGCGACGCTTGCCAGCGCATCCTTGATGGCGACGAGTGACTCCGACGCCTTGTCGCCGTCCGGGCCGCCGCCTTGCGCCATGTCAGGGCGACCGCCGCCGCCCTGCCCGCCTAGTGCGGCGACCGCGGCCTTGACCAGATCGACCGCGGAGACGGTGGCCGTGAGGTCGTCGGTGACCCCGACCGCGACGCTGGCGCGGCCGTCGTTGGTGGCGATGAGCGCGGCGATGCCGCTGCCGAGGCGCTGCTTCATCGCATCGACTTCGCCGCGGAGATTCTTGGGGTCGAGGCCGTCGACCACCTGGCCGAGGAAAGCATGGCCACCAATTTGCTCGGGACCGGTGTCGTCGGTCTTGGCCGAGCCGCCCCCCCTTGCAGCACTTAGGGCGAGCGCTTTCTTCGCCTCGGCCAGCTCGCGCTCGAGTTTGCGGGCGGTCTCGACCAGTGCCGCGACCCGCGCCGGGACTTCGTCGGGGGAGGATTTGAGCGCGGCGGCAGCTTCGCGCAGCTTGTCGTCGCGCGCATTGAGCCAGGTTCGCGCGCCCTCGCCGGTCAGCGCCTCGATCCGGCGGACGCCCGAGCTGACCGCGCTTTCACCGATGATCTTGAAGATGGCGATGTCGCCGGTGGCGTCGACATGGGTCCCGCCGCACAATTCGACCGAATAATGCTGGTCAGTGTTACGGCCCATCGAGAGGACTCGGACTTCG
>JBDSOV010000004.1:0-10405 GCA_039914575.1 Sphingomicrobium sp. | reverse complement strand
TTGTCGCTCGTCGCCAGCCGCTAAAAGGACAACAATGACTGAGACGAAGCCGTTCGGTGGCAAGCTCGCGCTCGTCACCGGCGCCAGCCGCGGCATTGGTGCCGCGACCGCCGAGGCGCTCGCTGCCGCCGGCGCCCATGTCATCCTTACTGCGCGCACCGCGGCGGCGCTGGAGGACGTCGAGGACCGGATCCATGCGGCCGGCGGCAACGCGACGATCGCGCCGATGGACCTGACCGAGACCGAGCATGTCAATAAGCTTGCCGAAGCCGTCGCCGAGCGCTGGGGCAGCCTCGACTTGCTGATCCTCAACGCGGCGATGCTTGGCAGCCTGAGCCCGGTCGAACATCTCGACCCCAAGGAACTCACCCGCTTGTTTGCGCTCAACGTCCACGCCAACCAAGCGCTGATCGCGGCGTTCGATCCGTTACTTCGCCGCGCCGACAGGGCCGAGATCGTCGGCATCACTTCATCGGTCGGCAGCGAACCGCGCGCCTTCTGGGGCGGCTATGGCGCGTCGAAGGCGGCGTTCGAGACATTGCTCGGTGCCTATGCCGACGAAACCGCTCACGCTGGCAAACTCCGCGTCCAGATCGTCGACCCCGGCGCGACCCGCACAAGGATGCGCCAGTTGGCTTTCCCCGGCGAAGAGCCCGATAGGCTCAAGGGACCCGAGGTAGTCGCGGCAGCCATTCTCGAGCATTTGCAGGGCGCTGCGGCGACGGGCAGCCGGGTCAGGATCGACTGAGCGTTACCTGCGCGACGTCAATTCCTCGGCCGCGGAAACCGCCTTCGCAATACATCAGATAGTAATGCCATAGCTTGTGGAACTGCTCGTCAAAACTGGCGAGGCGACCGTCGCCGACCGCGACGTCGTAGCGCTCGCGCCAGATCCGCAGCGTTTCGGCATAATCGAGGCCGAAGCCGTCGCGGTCGCTCCAGATGAGGCCACGTTCCTTCGCAAGGGCCTGGAAACGCGGCTCATTCAACAACATTCCGCCGGGGAATATATAGGTTTGGATGAAGTCGGCGCTGCTTGAGTAAGCGTCAAACAGGCGGTGATCGATGCTGATGAACTGCAGCGCCGCTTTGCCTTCAGGCTTCAAATTGCGGAAGATGCAATCGAGATAGGCCGGCCACCAGCGCTCGCCCACCGCTTCGACCATTTCGACCGACGCGATGGCATCGAACCGCTCGTCGATCGCCCGATAGTCCTGCAACCTGATGTCGATCCAATGACTTTGTCCGGCCTCGGCAATTTTCGCGTCAGCCCAGGACTTCTGCTCGGCGGACAAGGTCAGCCCGACTACCTCGACTCCGCGCTTGGCCGCTTCGATCGCCAGCGTTCCCCAGCCGCAGCCAATTTCGAGCAGGCGGTCGCCGGGCTTGAGATCGAGCCGGTCGAGCAGCAGCGCGATCTTGCGATATTGGGCCGCCTCCAGATCGTCGCCGGGAGCGAAGCGGGCTGCCGAATAGGTCATGCCCGGATCGAGCCAGGCGGCGTAGAAATCATTGCCGAGATCGTAATGGGCGGCGATATTGCGGCGGGCACGGGCCGGACCATTATCGCGCATCCGGTGGGCCAAGGAATTAATCCAGCGCATCGGCCCCTTGGCGCGGGCGACATCGCCGAGCGCGACCGCATTGGCCATGAATAACGCGCAGAGCGGAACCGGATCGGGCGACGACCATTCGCCCGCCGCCCACGCCTTATACCAGCCGACCGAGCCCGAGGTGGCGAGGCGCACCAATGGCATCCAGCTGTGCAGCCGGACCAGCGCCACCGGACCGTCGCTGCGAAAACCGATGCGGCGGTGCGAGCCGTCGGGAAGGGTCACCTCGATCCCGCCCAGCTCGAGCCGCTCGTCGAGCCGGTCGAGCACGGTCGCGAAGGCCGGCGCGGTGACCCGCCCGATGACCCCTGCGCCGGTTGCGAACCCGCGATCCGCCCGGACAAGATGAGAACCACGCGACGCCATGCTTACCCTATCCTACCCGCGCTTCGTCAAGGCAAGCGCGGCGAGAGCCCGCTCGCGCGCTTCGCGATGGCCGATGATTTTGCGCGGATAGGCGCCGCGTTTGTCGTCGGGCGGGTCGTGAATGCTGGCATCTGCGAATTGCGCAAGTTCGGGCACCCAGCGGCGAATATAGTCCGCAGCGTCGAACTTCTCCGACTGGACCAATGGCGCCATGATCCGGACGAACATGTTGGCGTCGATCCCGCTGCCCGCGACCCACTGCCAGTTGGTCGTGTTTGAGCCGTAATCGGCGTCGACCAAACAATCCCAAAACCATTGCTCGCCGAAGCGCCAGTCGATCAGCAGATGCTTCACCAGGAAGCTGGCGACGATCATCCGCACCCGATTTTGCATCCACCCAGAGACCCACAATTGGCGCATCCCGGCATCGACGATTGGGTAACCGGTCAGCCCTTTTTGCCACGCAGCCAGATCATCCGGCGCGTCACGCCAACGCAGCGTGTCGAGCTGCGGGCGGCCATTGGCGCGGCCATAATCGGGGAGCTGGCGGATGACGTTCTGGGCATAATCGCGCCAGCCGAGCTCGCCGAGGAAGGTGTCGACCGATCCGCCGCGCCCTGCGATCCAGTGCCACACCGTCGCGGGCGAGATTTCCCCAAAGTGGAGATGCGGCGAAAGGCGCGAACTGCCCTCGATCGACGGCAAGTTGCGCTGGCTTCCATAGCGATCGGATATTGTCGCGAAATCGTCCAACCGATCGCGGGCGCCCGTTTCGCCGGGTGTCCATTCCTCCCCGAAGCCAGTCGCCCAGTCGGGTTCGGTCGGCAGTAGTTGCCAATCCTCGATCCTGTCGGATTCTGGCCGGTGTGCCGGGGCATCGAGCCGGTCGGGCGCCGTCAGCGGATCGGGGGGCGGCAGGCGCTCGCGCAGCGCACGCCAGAAGGGGGTGAAGATCTTGTATGACTGCCCCGCGCCAGTGGTAATGCTGCCCGGCGGGGTGAGATAATTGCCGTCGTGGAGAACGAGGTCGAGCCGCTCGGCGACCGCGCGCTCGGCATTGCGCCACCACGGCTCATAATGGTGGAGGGCGTGGATACGTGTCGCGCCAATCTCTTTCGCAAGGTCGGCAAGCACTTGGTCCGATCGACCGCGCCGGAGGATTAGTCGCGATCCCTTGGCCTCAACCTCCTTTCCGAAGGCAGCGAGGCTGCGATGCAGCCACCAGCGCGAGGCGGCGCCCATCGCACGATGCTTCGGCGTTTCGTCATCGAGGATGTAGACCGGGACCACCGGCCCCTCCCACGCTGCCGCGACCAATGCCGCCTGGTCGGCGAACCGCAGATCGCGGCGCAGCCAAACGATGCTTGGCGCGCTCAGCAGCCTAGTCCGCGCAGGGTGACAATCGTCTCCCTCGCCAAGCGCGACCGGCGCGAGCCGGATTGGCCATAGCGCGCATCGCCGATGAAGACCTTCGCCTCACAGCGGCCGCGCTCGACGTCGGCGACCGGCAGGATCGACCAACCGAGAAACTTGCGTAACGCTGGGTCACGGGCCAGCGCGGCGCGGACCATCAGATCGTCCATTCCGTCGGGCTGCAGCGGCTGGCTGGGCAACAACCCGCCGCCGAACGGCTCAAACTCGGCGCGACCGATCGAGCGGCCCTCGCGCCAGCTCATCGAGCGGCGCCAGAACCACAATGGCGGGGGCGAGGCGAAGATGGCGGCGGCGGTCGGCGAGCGCTGCTCGACCCTCTCGGTCGCGGTTTGGCTGAGCCCGATGTTGAACGAAATGTAGATCAGCACGATGGCGATCGCGCCCTGCACTGGTCGCCGCCATTCGCGGCCCCGTTTATCCCGCCAGCGCGACCAGGCGATCGACCCGGCGAGCATGCTCCACAGCCAGACATCGATGATGAACAGGCTGTCCGTGTGATACCATGCGTTGCTGAATGGCGAGAGCAATTGCACCGAATAGGTCGTTTGCAGGTCGAGCAGGGGATGGGTCAGCGCACCAAGGTAGCTCAACGCCACCAACCAGCCGAAATGCATCTCCAGCCCGCTCTTGAAGGTGGCGCCGCGCTTCAGCTGCCAGCGGTCGAGCAGCCACAGCAGCCCCGCTAGAAAAGGGGGGAGGAGCAGCACCCCGCCAACCAACCCATGAGTGAAGCCGCGATGCATCGCCAACGGCGCCCAGCCGACCCAGCCGAAGAAGATATCGATGTCGGGCATGTTGGCGCCGAGGATCAGCGCCGCGAGGCCCTTGCGGCTCTTGGTCTTGAGACCCGCCTGGCCAAGCGCCCAGCCGGCGAGACTGTGGGTGAAATTATCCATGACGTGAAACCGAACCTATTCGGCCCGCGGCTCTTTCTCGACTTGCCAGGTCTGGCCCTTGGCGACGAGGGCCTGGAGGTCGGCGGTTTTGCCTTTGGCGATGGCGGCGTTCTGCTCGATCACCGCGCTGTCGAAGGTCGGGCGGGGATCGTCGTAGAGCACGCCCAGGGCCACGGGAAAACCAACGTCTGGCATTTCGACCAGCATGTGCGCGACGCCGCGATTCTTGGGATCGTGCGTGATGACTTCGGGGCTGTCGCCGGGAACGACCTTGAGGGTCAGGGTCGCGGTATCGAGCGCGATGCCTTTCTCGCCATTGGCGAACAGCATCTTCTCGCCCGCCTTGAGCCATAATTGCTTCTCGGCCGCGACCGAGCGATCGGTGAAGGCGGCGAAGACGTCGTCATTGTAAACCACGCAATTCTGGAAGATTTCGACGAAGGCAGCGCCGCGGTGGGCGTGCGCCGCCTTGAGAACATCGGAAAGGAATTTGCTGACGTCGATCCCGCGCGCCACGAACCGCGCACCGCTGCCGAGTGCGAACGCGCAAGGGGAAGCGGGGCGGTCGACCGAGCCGAACGGGGTCGAGGGCGAGCGCGTGCCGATCCGCGAGGTCGGCGAATATTGGCCCTTGGTCAGCCCGTAAATCTCGTTGTTGAACAGCAATAACTGGCAATCGAGGTTGCGGCGCAGGAGATGCATCGTGTGATTGCCGCCGATCGACAGCGCATCGCCGTCGCCGGTGATGATCCACACGTCGAGTTCGGGATTGGCGAGCTTGACCCCGGTGGCCACCGCGCAGGCGCGGCCGTGGATGGTGTGGAAGCCGTAGCTCGCCATGTAATAAGGGAAGCGGCTCGAGCAGCCGATGCCACTGACGAATACGGTCTTTTCCCGCGCGGTGCCAAGCTCGGGCATGGTGCGCTGGACCGCTTTCAAGACCGCATAATCGCCGCAGCCGGGGCACCAGCGCACTTCCTGGTCGCTCGCCCAGTCCTTGGCGGTGGTGGTCGGAATCGAAGTGACTTCATTCATTGAAAATATCCGCCGAACATGAGGATGAGCAGGACCGTGATGACCAGCATCGCGACGTAGGGGAAGGCGCTGATTGGCTTCATCTTAAGGTCGCAAAGGTCGCTAAAGTCACAAAAGTCTTGGAGACGGCGACCATGTCAGCCCTTCCCTCCGAGGATGCCGTCGATTGCCGCCGCGATCTCGGCGATGGTGAACGGCTGGCCCGACACTTTGTTGAGCGGCCGCGCGTCGACCAGAAACTGGTCGCGAATCACCGTCTTCAACTGGCCGGTGTTCATTTCGGGGACGAGAATATGCTCAAAGCCGTTCAATAGGACAGACATATTTTTGGGCATTGGCGCGATGTGGCGGATGTGGATGTGGCTGACGTCCTTGCCCGCGGCGCGGGCGCGGCGCACCGCCTGGTGGATCGGGCCGTAGGTCGAGCCCCAGCCGACGATCGCCAGCTTGCCCGAGGTCTCGCCGAGCGACACCAACTGGTCGGGAATCGAATCGGCGATTCCGGCGACCTTGGCAGCGCGAATGCGGGTCATGTCGGCATGCGCCTCGGCCGAATAATCGATGTTGCCCGTGCCCGGCGCTTTCTCGATCCCGCCGATGCGATGTTCGAGCCCCGGCGTGCCCGGCTTGATCCACGGCCGCGCATATTCATCGTTGCGGGCATAAGGCAGCACCGGCGTCCCCGGTTCCTGTGACGGAGCGAAGGTCACCGGGAATGGCGCATAATCGGCCATGTCGGGCACCTTCCACGGCTCGGCGGCATTGGCGATATAGCCGTCGGTCAGCAGCAGCACCGGAGTCATGTAGCGAGTGGCGATGCGCACCGCCTCGATCGCGCAGTCGAACGCATCGGCCGGCGAGCGCGCGGCGATGACCGGGATCGGCGCATCGCCGTTGCGGCCATAAACCGCCTGGTAGAGATCGCTCTGCTCGGTCTTGGTGGGAAGCCCGGTCGACGGGCCGCCCCGCTGCGAATTGACGATCACCAGCGGCATTTCGGTCATTACCGCAAGGCCCATCGCCTCGCCTTTGAGGGCGATTCCGGGGCCGGAGGATGAGGTGACGCCGAGTTGCCCGGCATAGCTCGCCCCGATCGCGGCGCAGATGGCAGCAATCTCATCCTCCGCCTGGAAGGTGATGATGCCATATTCCTTGAGCCGAGAAAGATGATGGAGAATGGCCGACGCAGGGGTGATGGGATAGCCGCCGAAAAACATCTTGAGGCCCGCCAATTGCGCGCCGGCGACGAGGCCAATCGAAAGCGATTCAGCGCCGGTAACGGTACGGTAGAGACCGGGTTCGGCGGGCGCGGCGGCGATGTGGTGCTGACGCACCTGGCCGCCGATCTCGACCGTCTCGCCATAGGCATGGCCGGCGTTCAAGGCGGCGATATTGGCTTCGGCGATTCCCGGCGCCTTGGCGAATTTCGACTTGAGCCAGTCGACAATCGGATCGCGGCTGCGGTCGAACATCCACAAAGCGAGGCCAAGCGTCCACATATTCTTGCAGCGCAAGGCTTCCTTGTTGCCGAGGCCGAACGGCTTCACCGCATCGAGGGTCAGCTGGGAGATGTTGAACTTGACCAATTGCCAGCGCGCCAGACTGTCGTCGTCGAGCGGATTTGCGGCATAGCCCGCCTTGGTCAGATTGCGCGGGGTGAATTCACCTTCATCGGCGATGATCAACCCGCCATCGCGTAGGCTACCGACGTTGGTCTTGAGCGCGGCCGGGTTCATCGCCACCAGCACGTCGGGCTGGTCGCCGGCGGTATCGATCGCGGTCGAGCCGAAGTTGATCTGGAAGGCGGAGACCCCGAAGGTCGTTCCCTGCGGGGCACGAATTTCGGCCGGGAAATCGGGGAAAGTCGCGAGGTCGTTGCCGGCCAGCGCGGTCGACAAGGTGAACTGCCCGCCGGTGAGCTGCATGCCGTCACCGCTGTCCCCGGCAAAGCGTACGACCATCGCCTCCAATGGCGGATGGGCGGCGGCCTCGGCGGGGGTCAGCAGGTGGGTCGCCGACTGGGTCATGAACGTCCTTCGTACAGATGAAATAGGTTTCAATTCACTCTTAGGACGGTGGGGTGAGGGATGCCAGTCTTGTCGTGGTGCGCAGCCGTCGATGCCCGCCCGCTTTTCATTTGCGCCATTGAGGGGCAAGGTGGGTGCGGGGGAAAGCCATGATCTTTAAGCGCATGACCGCCAATTTGCGCGCTCAGAACTGGTTGGCGATCGGGATCGAGCTCGCCATCGTCATCGTCGGCGTGTTCATCGGCACCTGGGTGGCGAACTGGAATGCCGAGCGGGCCGAGAAAGCGGGAGTCGAGCGGCTGATCACGCAGCTGCAGCCACGCCTTCGCCAGCTTCAGGGACTCGTTGCCGACGACCAGGCATATTATGCGGTGGTTCGAACCTTCGCCAAAACCGCGAAGGCGGGCTGGGCGCGCGACCACGCCGTAAGCGACCGTGATTTCGTGATCGCGGCGTTCCAGGCAACCGAAATCTCCCCGTTCAACAACAACCCCTTTTATGACGGATCACTGCTTGGGGTGGAGGAGGTGCGCAAGGTCGACGATGCGGAAACCCGTGAGCGACTGATGACCCTGATTTCCTATCGATCGGGCTTTCTCGACCTGTTCGGCGAGGGCAGCGCCTATCGCGAGCAAGTGCGGAGCATCATTCCCGATGATATTCAGCGACAAATCCTCGCCGAGTGTGGCGACAAGCAGGCCGAGAAAAGCCGTCACTTCTGGCTGCCCGCGACCTGCGCAATGCCGATCGACCCCGCAATCGTGCGAACGACGGCGGCCGCCCTTCGTGCCCGGCCCGATCTGGTGCAGGCGCTGACCTCGCACATGTCGCATGTTAACCGCCACCTTTTTTCAGATACCAATTATGGCAAGCTCCTGACCGGGCTCGACCAGCGCATCACGGAGACACGACGATGATCTTCAAGCGCGTTGCCGCCAATTTGCGCGCGCAAAACTGGTCGGCGATTGCGATCGAATTCGGTATCGTGGTCGCGGGCGTGTTCGTCGGGACGCAGGTGTCGAACTGGAATGCGGCGCGGCTGGAGAGAAGCGAGACGCAGCGCATGCTGGCGCAACTGAAGCCCAATTTGCTGTCGCTGACCGACTATTATGAGAGCGCACGGGGATATTATGCGACCACCCGTCGCTATGCGACCACGGCGTTTGCGGGCTGGCGCGGCGACCCCAAAGTAAGCGACCAGAACTTTGTCATTGCGGCCTATCAGGCAAGCCAGGTGCTGGGCCTGGGCACCAACGGATCGACCTGGGCCACGGTGTTGGGGGCGGACCAACTGCGCCGGATCGACGACTTCGCCATCCGCAACGATTTGTCGTTCCTGATGTCGGCCGACTATACCCAATTCGATATTCCTGCAGTCAACACCCCGTACCGACCAGGCGTGCGTCGATTGATCCCGGTCGAAATTCAGGACGCCATTCGCGCGCGGTGCGGTGATCGCCCCGATCCCCGAAAGCCCTTGTTCTTCACGTTGCCGGCGACCTGCGATCTGCACATCGCGCCGGATGCGGCGGCCAAGGCGGCGGCGATCTTGCGCGGCCACCCGGAACTTGCCGAGGATTTGCAGTGGCACATGGCCGCGCAGGCAGCGCTGCTGACCAATTTAATCCCCTATGAAAACATCACCAACGACCTCAACCGGCGAGTCGCGAACATCAAGGAATGAGGCTTCACAGCGCGGGGATGGCGGGGCAGTATCGGCGCCATGACCGACGACCATCTTTACCGCCGCGGGGTCGGCGTGATGTTGATCAATGCCGACGGCCAGGTGTGGGTCGGTCGCCGCGTCGATAACACGGACGCGGCGTGGCAGATGCCTCAGGGCGGGATCAATAGGGGCAAGAAGCCATGAGCGGCAGGGCAAACGAACGATGATCTTCAAGCGCTTCGCGGCAAATCTTCGGGCCCAGAACTGGAGCGCGATTGTCATCGAGCTGGGCATCGTCGTCGTCGGCGTGTTCGTCGGTATGCAGGTTTCGAACTGGAACCAAGCGCGGCTCGAACGGCGCGAAGCCGAGAAAATGCTCGCCGAACTTCAGCCGGGCATGGATCACCTCATCGGCTTCTTCGACACCGCAAAACCCTATTATGCGACAACGCGTGCCTACTCCGAGACCGCTTTCGCCGGATGGCGCCGCGACCCGCGTGTCAGCGACGCACAATTCGTCATCTCCGCCTACCAGGCGAGCCAAGCCTACGCACTCGACATCAACGGGGTGAACTGGGTGAGGATTTTCGGCAGTGACCAGCTGCGTAACATTAACGACACCGAGATCCGGCGTGGCCTCGCTTCGCTGATGTCGGCCGAATTCGCTGACGTCGGACCAACCACGGTGAGGACCCGCTATCGGGAGTTGGTCCGCCAGATCATCCCCGAGGATATTCAGGAAATGATTCGTGATCGCTGCGGCGATCGTCCCTTCCGCGACCGCCCGCTGCTAGCCCAACTTCCTGCGACGTGCGAACTCGACCTGCCGGCCGATCGCTGGGCGGAGGCCGCCGCGGCTTTGCGGTCCCGGCCGGATTTAGTGGGTGAGTTACGCTGGCACCGGGCGGCGGTAGCGACGTTCCTGTTCAACATGGGGAAGATTGACCAGCGGACGCGCGACCTTAACGAAGGCATTCGCAAGCTTGAAAGGTGAGAAGCTGTCGGAGCAAACAATCCCGCGACTAACTTCCGTTTGTCGATTTCAACGGCTTGGGCTGCTTCGCTACTTGAAACATTCGCGCTATGGGCCGCTCGCATGAACGACGACCATCTCTATCGCCGCGGGGTCGGCGTGATGCTGCTCAATGCCGACGGCCAGGTGTGGGTCGGCAAAAGGATCGATAATAGCGACGAAGCTTGGCAGATGCCGCAGGGCGGGATCGACAAGGGCGAGAAGCCGTGGGCGACTGCTCTGCGGGAACTTGAGGAAGAGACCGGGATTGGGGCGCACCTGGTCGAGCGGATCGCCGATCATTCGCAGCGCCTGCGCTACGATCTGCCACCCGAGCTGGCTGGCAAATTGTGGAA
>JBDSOV010000263.1:0-3764 GCA_039914575.1 Sphingomicrobium sp. | reverse complement strand
CCTCGCCGATTGCGCCGCCGCGCCGTCGTTATTCTACGCCGACTGGGTCGAGGAAATCGGCCCCGCCCGCCCGCGCCTCGCCGCCTATCGCGCGCGCCTGCTGGCCCATCCGCCGGTTGCCCGCGCGATCGACGAAGCTCGACCTTACCGCTCTTTCTTCCCCCTCGGCGCGCCCGACCGCGATTAAGCAGCGAAGGCGCGGCTGCCTTTGAGCAGTTGATAGGCCTCGAGCACCGCGCCCAACTTGCCTTCAAAACCCCGATCGCCGCCATTGCGGTCGGGGTGATAGCGCCGCACCAGTTCCGAATAGCGGCGGCGCAGCGCGGTTCGGTCGGCGTCCTCGGTCAGTCCCATGACGTCCAGCGCCTGCCGCTCACCCGCACTGAAGCGCTCGGACCGACTGCGTGTCATCCCCGGCCGGAAGCGCGCCGAAATGGCGTCGAGCGGGTCGATGAAGTCGTTCCATGGCGGAGACGGCCCCGCGCCGGCCGTGGCGAAGGCGCGAGTTGCCCGCTCCCACCCCGCGATCGGCGATTGCGCCGTCTCGATCTCGTCCGCGGTCATTCCGGTGAAATAATTGTAGCGCGCATTGTGGGCGCGGACATGGTCGAGGCACAGAAACAGATATTCGCCCGGCCCGTCGAAGTCGCCGGGAATCAGCGGCGCGCGATACTCGCCCGGCTCGGCGCACCCCGGCACGGCGCAATGCGCCGCCGCGCCTTCGATCCGACCATGCCACTTGCTCGCCTTCGTGCTCATCCCGTCTATATATAGAAAAGATGAGCATAACCGCCACCTCCGCCGGCCCGGTCGCCACCGAGATCAGGCAACGCCTCGTCGCGGCCCTCGCCCCGACCCGGCTCGAGCTCGACGACCAGAGCGACCGCCACATCGGCCACGCCGGCCACGACGGTCGCGGCGAAAGCCATTTCGCGCTGGTGATCGAAAGCCCCGCCTTCACCGGCCTCAATCGCGTCGCCCGCCAGCGCGCCGTCTATGCCGCGCTCGGCGAATTGATGATCGAACGAGTTCACGCGCTGACGATCAAGGCCATCGCGCCGGAGCAATGACGATCATTTTGCCACGGGGCTCACAATAAGCTTCCAATGTAGGATTTCGCCTGCTTGTCTTGCCCGTCAGGCGAGTCGTTCACCGTGGCTCTTTCAGATCGTCGATTCTTTTCCCGGCCTACCCTGGCGCTCTACCCTCGCTTGCCGGATGAACAAGGGTACAGTCAGGGTAACAACCCCCTGTTGCGGGGGGTCCTTTTGGCGATGGCGGAAAGCCGCTGCCCAACCTGGGGGGGGGTCGTGACAAGCCTATGCCGCGACCGTTTTCCAAAGTTGATTCTGAAGTTGATGACCCCCCGGTTGAGGGGGGGTGAGCGACTCGCTGGGGTGACAATTTTGCGGCGATCCCCCATTTCTACCGCACCAACAATGAAGGCCAACTGGCGACATGATCGAAATCATTCCCGTCACCCACGACCTCGGCGACTTCAAGGTCCGCCGCGCGCTCCCCGCGAAAACCCGAACGATGGTCGGGCCGTTCATCTTCGTTGATCAGTTTGGCCCCGCGCGATTGCCCGCGGGACGCGGCATGGATGTCCGCCCCCATCCACACATCAACCTCGCCACGGTCACATATTTGTTCGACGGCGCGATCCAGCACCGCGACAGCGTCGGCTCGGACCAAATCATCCGTCCCGGCGCGATCAATTTGATGACCGCTGGCACCGGCATCGTTCACAGCGAGCGCTCACCCGCCCCCGAACGCGCCCACGGCCCGTCTTTCTACGGCATGCAGACTTGGCTCGCTCTGCCCGACGGCAAGGAGGAGATCGCCCCGGCATTCGAGCATGTCGGCCCCGACGATTTGCCGATGGTCGAGGGCGACGGCCTTATCGCCCGCGTGCTGATGGGCACATTATGGGGCCAGACTTCGGCCGTCACCCAACATAGCCCGACGATCTACGCCGACATCGCGCTTCAGCCAGGAGCGAGCCTGCCGATCGACGCCGATGCCGATGAGCGCGCGGTGATGTTGACCGAAGGCGCGGCCAGCCTCGACGGCACCCCGCTTAGCTTGTTCAGCCTGTACATACTCGCTCCGGGCGAAACGCTCACGTTGAAAGCCGACACCGCCGCCCGCGCCTTGCTGCTTGGCGGCGCGGCGTTCGCCACCAAGCGCCATGTGTGGTGGAATTTCGTCTCCTCCTCTCGCGAACGGATCCGCCAGGCCAGCGAAGACTGGACCGCGCGGCGCTTTCCGATAGTCCCCGGCGACGAGGAAGAATGGATCCCAATCCCGGCGGTGCCCACGACGGTGAGCTACCCGTGATCGAACAGCGACGCGTCTTGCTCTCGACCGGGATCACGATGAACGTCGCGTTGGCCGGACCGGCCGACGCGCCACCGGTGATCCTCGTCCACGGCTTCCCAGAATCGCACCGCACTTGGCGGGGACTCGTTCCGTTGCTCGGCGACAAACTGCGGCTGGTGATGCCCGATCTTCGCGGCTTTGGCGCGACCGACAAGCCGCAAGACATTGCCGATTACAACACCGAGCTTCTCGTCGCCGATCTGTTCGCCTTGGCCGATGCGTTGGGGATCGAGCGGTTTGCGCTGGTGGGCCACGATTGGGGTGGGGCGATCGCGTGGGCAGCGGCGATCGCCGGCAACCCGCGAATCGAGCGACTGGCGATCGTCAATGCGCCCCATCCGGCGCTCTTCCAGCGCAGCCTGATCGATCATCCGGCGCAGCGCGCTGCATCGCAATATATGAATGCGTTCAAAGACTTGTCTATGGAATCCGGGATTGCCCGGATGGGCCTGGAGACCTTTTTCGACAAGAGCTTTTCCAGGCACGTCGAGCTTGCCAGCATCCCACCGCAAGAGCGCCAGCACTACATTGATGATTGGGGCCAGCCCGGCGCGCTGACCGCGATGCTCAACTGGTATCGCGCCAGCCGGATCCTCGTCCCCGCGCCGGGCGAGGAAGCTGCAGTCCCCGACTGGGTCGATCACGTGCCGAAGATCCGCGTCCCGGTGCGGGTCATCTGGGGGTTGGACGACAAGGCTTTGCTCCCGGTCCAGCTCGAAAATATCGGCGAGGTCGGTGACGACGTCGAGGTCATGCCGCTGCCCGGCGTCGGCCATTTCGCCCCATGGCAAGCGCCCGACGCCGTCGCGGCGGCGCTTCGACCCTTCCTCAGTCCGGCGTGAGCGGCTAGAGGCGCGGAAATGGCCCGATCTCTCTCGCGTTCCGCCGCCCGCCTCGCCGCGGTCCAGGCGCTTTACCAGATGGACATGGAAGCGACCCCGCTCGCTCGCCTGCTCCACGAATTCCACCAGCATCGCCTCGGCGCAACAATCGAGGATGCGACCTACGCCGATGCCGAGCAGGCTTTTTTCGACGATCTCGTGACCGGTGCCGACGTCCGCCGCGACGAGATTGACTTGGCGATCACCGGCCGGCTCGCCGAAGGCTGGAGCTTGGCGCGGCTCGACAAGCCAATGAAGGCTATCCTGCGCGCCGGCACCTACGAATTGATCGCCCGCCCCGACGTCCCCACCGCGACAGTCATCTCCGAATATATCGATGTCGCCCACGCCTTTTTTGACAAGCGCGAAACCGGCTTCGTCAACGGCCTGCTCGACGCCATCGCCAAGACGGCGCGCGGCTGAAATGGACGAGCGCGAGGCAATCGCGCGGCTGAAACTGATCGCCACCGACGCGGCCGCGCGCGGCCTGCTCGACGATGC